>JAFUDL010000059.1 GCA_017459225.1 Kiritimatiellia bacterium | reverse complement strand
CGGCTCGAGCCTGAAGCCCACATGGCCAAATCCGTCGCACCACTCCACGGTGAACGGCTTCATGCCGCTCGCCTTGACTCCGGGCATCGTCCATGTGACGTGCGACATTGAGGGCCAGAACTGCTCGCGCTGCGCGCTCGTCCAGTCGTCAGCCGCCACTTCTGCCGTCACCTTCACGGGACTCGTTGCGCCAAGTCCCATTCCCAGCCACACTGGGCTCATCAGATGAAGCCCAAGATCGCCGAGCCACGAGGTGCCGAACTCACGCCACTTGCGCCACGCGCCTGGATGGTAGCCAACGCCGTACGCGCGCCACTTCGCCGGACCCAGCCACAGCTTCCACTCGAGTGTCTTCGGCACGGGCAGTTCTGGAAGCGGCCAGCGGAAATGCTCCGGACCTGGCTCGCCGCGCCGCGTGGAGAAGAGCCACACGTGCTTCACCTCGCCGATCACGCCGCTGCGCAGCGCGGCGGCCGTGCGCCTGTCGCACTCCCACGCCGCGATCTGCGTGCCCATCTGCGTGACTGCACCCTTCTCGGCGGCGAGCTTCTCGATGCGGCGGCAGTCGCCGAGGTCGTGGCAGAGCGGCTTCTGCGCGTAGACGTTGAGTCCGCGGCGGAGTCCCTCGAGGATGTACTGCGCGTGCGTGTGGTCCGGCGTGGAGACGTTCACGGAGTCGATGCGGTCGCCCTCCTTCGCGAACATCTCGAACGCGTCGCGGTATATGCGCGCATTCGGGAAGCGCTTGTGCGCGTTCGCGAGATAGCGCGAGTCGACGTCGCACAACGCGGTCACATTCAGGTCGGGATGCGACGCAAGCTGATTGAGATCGTACCACGCCTGGTTGCCGCAGCCGATCGCCGCGTGGGAAAGCATTTCATTCGGCTTGCGCCGCTTCACCACCGCGGGGAATCCCGCTATCGGCGCCGCCGCGGCAACCGCCGCGCCCGCGCGCACGAGAAAGGCCCTCCGGCTAGTCGCCGACGCACTTTGACATCTCTCTCTCATATCGTTCCTCGCTTGTTTGTCATTCGCCGGACTCCACGCCGACGCATTGGTGAGATTATATCATTTTCCCGCGCGTACAACCATAGATTTCAGACTCCAACGAATTCGCAGGGGCGCGGGCTAATCTGCCTGCATTTTTTCAAATGCGTCAACCCTAGGCACTCCGCACTCAATATGCTATAATCTACGCCATGAAGAAGTGGACAGTTTCTACATTCCAGGCGGCCAAGGGGCATGAGAAGCTCGGCTGCTGCACGGCCTACGACGCCTGCTTCGCGCGCCTCGCCGACGAGGCGGGCGTGCCATGCATACTCGTGGGCGACTCCATGGGCATGACGATGCTCGGCTACGAGACGACTCTGCCCGTAAAGATGGAGGAGACTCTCAGCGCCACGGCGGCTGTCGCGCGCGCTGTGAAGAACGCCCTCGTCGTGGCCGACATGCCGTTCGGCTCGTACCAGTGCGGCGACGACGCGGCGATGGCGAACGCCGTCGCGTGCCTCAAGGTCGGCGCAGACGCCATCAAGCTCGAAGGCGGCGCGCGCGTGTGCGGCCTCATCCGCCGCATGACCGAGGCAGGCATACCGGTTCTCGCCCACGTCGGCATGACGCCGCAGAGCGTCAACGCGTATGGCGGCTTCAAGAAGCAGGGCAAGACGCGCGAGGCCGCCGCCCAGGTTCTCGCCGACGCCGAGGCCGTAGAGGCCGCGGGCGCGTTCGCCGTCACGCTCGAATGCGTGCCGAACGATCTCGCCGCCCAGATCACGGCCACGCTCAAGATACCCACGGTGGGCATCGGCGCTGGTCCCGTCTGCGACGCGCAATGGCTCGTGATGCACGACCTTCTCGGTCTCAACACCGGCCACGTGCCGTCATTCGTTAAGCAGTACGCGCATCTCGCCGATTCCGCTCGCGCCGCCTTCGCGCAGTACGTCGCCGAAGTCGCCTCCGGTACCTTCCCACCGGCTGATTGACGCCGGCGTCCGCTGCTACCGCACGAACACGGCAGTGCCCTTCCTCACGCGAAGCACGATGTCGCCGTTGCGCACATAGACCGAATCTGCCCACCTCGGCGCATCGACGAGCTTCACGTCCGCCCCCGTGAAGTCCATCCCGCTAGTGAGCGCAAAAGACGCCGCCCTAGGAAACCCTTCTGCGGGCGCCGACACCTTAACGTTCACCGTTCCGGCGAGCACGGGCGGCGTTTCGAGCTCCGTGAAGCTGAACGCGAGCGCCGCGCCTACCGCCAGCGTCAGCGCGCCACCGAGCGTCGCCGTGCCGGACTGCGCAACCTCGAGCGTCGCTCCCTCGCCCACGCTAACCGTCCCCGCGCCCGGCTTGCATCCCGGGTTCACCGCCGCAGTCGCCGTGTCGGCCACGGTGAGGCCGGAGAATTTTACATTTTCCATTTTACACTTTACACTCGCATATGCCGTGCGCGTCTGGCCCCGCAACGAGCGGTTCGGGATCGCCGGAATTCTCCAGGCCATCGCCGTCCCAGTCAAACGGGAAGACAGGCGCGTACAGCTGCGACGAATCATCCGTGCGCCATTCGAAGCTTCCGTCGCCGAAGAGCTCCAGCTGCATGTTCGCCGGATTGTTGACGTTGCGTCCGGCAAGAGCGTTGCGCCAGTCGAGAAGCAGTGAGCCGTAGTCGGTCACCGCATGGCTGAACACGCTTGCGCTGCCGTTTGGAAGCTCGCCCCAGCGCGACATCGGCAGCAGCGACACGCCTTCCGCAATTGGCACGGGGAAGTAGGGCGTACGCGCATCGATGCGCACCTCGCCGCGCGCAAGCACCGTCACGCCTTCGATGAACCCGACACGGTATGCACCTCATTCGCCGCCGCCTTCGTTGATCGGCACCCATCTTAAAGGTTGACCAGAGGAAAATAGTTGGTTGGTGACTGAGATAAAGTACTCCGTGACAGAAGGGTGTTTTACAGTGGCGGAGAGTGTTTGGCATGCACAGACCAGACGATTTGAACTTGTGGCGTAATCTGGAACTCTATCACACAAAACCAGATCGCAGTTGATGGCAAGGCTTACATCATTGAGCTTCACTCTATTGAACATCTGTACAGCCCTTGTCGTAACAGCATTGGTATAAGAGCATTTGCTAATCCTCATTCCATAGCTGCATACCGACCGAAAGCGTTCAATGCTTGTGTATGCGCCATTAGTGGCAATTGATTCAATGAAGGAAGTCATTTCATCGTCAACGGGCCCAAACTTCACCATGACTTCCAGCGCCTTGTCTCGATGCACGCCGTTAGGATTCAATACCAGCCCCCTTGCTGCCATGTACGAGTTCGTGTAGCACAAATCGTCGCATTTATCAAGCGCTACATATATAAGAGCCTGTTCATGCAGTGAGAGTCTGCGGCAGTCGTTTGTGGCGAGATTGGCAAGATACCAGTCGAAGGCCTCCTTCTTCTCCTCGAATGTCCAGCCGTTTGACATTTTCGTACCGAGGAACCCCTCCCAGCCATTAGGCGCAGGCTCGGTGACGGCCGTGCCGTCAAATGCGGCCTGCAGCTCCATTCTCCCGTAGCGGATCTGCCACCCGAGGCGTGAACGCACATATCTATACGTGTCTTCTGGCGAGTGATTCAATGTGGCACATGCCGTCAATGCAGACAGCATTGAAGCCAACACCGTTAAAAACCTATTTCTCATGTGTATAGACCTTTCTGTTGTCGTGTTCAAGATAGCGTTCCCCGACTTTGGGGTACCATAGAGATGCGGAATTCGTAGCCGAATCCGTAAGACTTACAATCCTGCCATAGGGTATGTCCACCTTGTCGTCTCTGAGTGCACCGTACATGACAAGTCGTTTGAGCAAAGTTGTACGTGTGTCGTCTATGCTGTAGAATCCCCGTCCGTTCTCCGCTCCCCAGTCTCCTTTCCCGTCGGGGAAGTCCTTTTTGTGAACGGGCAATGCTCCACGTTCAATCTCTATGAATTCATCGTCGGTCAGTTCGATGTCCGGGTAACAGTGTTCAAGCCCCATGGCGTGGCCCAGTTCATGTGCGAGCGTAAACTCGTTGGACATTATCCTGCTTATGAACACGCCTTGATCAGGGTTTCTTAACGGAATCGTAAATGCAGCAATTTTTTCCCCAATGGCGGATCTTATCATTCCTAGAAAGAAAACCTTTATGCAGTCGTTGGATTGGCAGGTGTCAAGTAGGCTAATTGTCTGATCCGTCAATCTGTATCTTTTAGTCCCATCTGGACGGACAATGGCCTGGGTCGAGGTCAGGTTCCAGTCATGATCTGTTCCAACGCCAATCCTCACCTCGTCAAGCACAAAACTCACTCCAACCTGGCTGTATATTTCATTCGCCGTTCGAAACAACGATTCAATCTCCCCACGATTCCAAGATGGCGCCATCAGAGACTCCGGCGGCGTCACAGTAAATGCCCTCACGTGCAAAACACGTTCTTCCACCACAGGCAGAACAAATCTCGGCTGTATCTCGTCGTCGTTGAAACGCGCCTCGACCGTCACGTCTTCGCCCATTCCCGTTGCCACCACCGTTGCATACCATCCATTCGTGTTGACGACCTTGCCCGGTCCCGACACCACATGCCAGTCGACATTCGTAGCCGCGAAGTCGCCG
>JAFUDL010000058.1 GCA_017459225.1 Kiritimatiellia bacterium | reverse complement strand
TTCAGCGAAACAGTCGTTCCCGGGTCGAACGACTTCGTCACGGAAGCGAGGCTTTTCACGGACGGCAGTTCAAGCGTCCGAACCGTGACCGGCTGTGCGAACTCGTAGGTAATCTCCGTTGTGGCGTTGGCGCGGATTTTCGCGGCGACGCGTCCGCGCACCCAGGCATTCCAGTCGGTAGGGCGAGCCGTCCTCGGCGAACCGCCCAAGTCGGCGCCGGTGATGGACGATGGCGCAAGCGGCTTCTCCCAGTAGCCCTCCGGCGCGGGGAACGCGATGACTGCGATGTCGCGCCAGTCGCGCCACGGCTCGGAGTTTGCATACGGGTTCGGTAGTGTCACGCGCACTGTGCGCCCACCTTCCACATCAGTGCGCGACACGGCGAGATGACGCATGGCGTGTTCGGGCTTGATCCAGGGTCCGCCAGCCATCGCCCAGCCGGGACACACCTGCATCGCCATCCGGAGGTCGAGCCGATTGCACTCGTCGCCGAAATGCCCGATGAGCGCGTCCCATTCGGGACTGAGGCACCTGATCTGCTTCGGCACGCCCGGCCACGCACCGCGTGCGCTGTCGCCGTTGAAGAGCTTCACGCCGCCGATTCCCGCCGCCTTCACGGCCTCGAGGTCCGCTGTGACTCCCTTCTCTGTGATGTTGCCGCCGAAGAAAAAGAAGTAGGTCTCCGGGCGACTAGACGCCACAGGACGCTCTTCCGACCTTTGCGAGCAAATCACGTCCCAATTCGGAACCGGCGTCAGCTCCCCGCCCGCCGCGACAAGCGCCAGGAACAGGCACACGACACTGGACGCTCTTGACTTCATCACATTCCAAAGCCGCACTCTGCCCAGTCGCCGTGATCGGACTTGTCGCCATCGCCGCCGTCCGTCACGACGAACTTCACCGCCGCCACGTCGTCAGGCAGCGCCACGTTGAAATGCCATCTCTCCGTTCCACCGAACATCATGTACGGCGACGTCGCAAGCTCCTTCTCCTTCTTGCCGTCCTTCCCCACGCCAACGATCTTGAACACGACGCTCGACTGGTTCTGCACGCGCTGGCTCTCGTCGATGCCCACTATTGCCACAACGCGCTTCCACTCGGGCTTGCGCTCGAACACCGCCCATCCCGGCCCGTGTATCGCCATGCCGCCCTTGTACATGCGGTTCTGGATGCGGATCGCCCCGTCATAACCCTTGCCGAGGCGGATGCCACCGCCCCAGCCCGCCTTCTGCTTCGCCGGCTTCAGCGTCTCGATGCGCACCTGCGGCGCGGGCGGCACCGGCCCGGGGTTCTGCGGCTGGTATTCAACCGGGAGCGGACGCGAGAGGTGCATAGTAGAACGGCCGGTTCGGCCGTTCGCACGCTGAACGGGCTGGCAGCCCGTTCTCCCAGCGCCAAAAACGACCCGCCACTTCACCTCGCGCGTCGTCGGCACCGTGAGCGCCACGCGCACCGTGCCGTCCGCCTCTACGGCCGAAACCTTCACGCCCGCCGCTGCGTCCTCAGGCGACACCTCCGCCCTGACGAGCGGAAACACCTTGCCGTCCGCCGTATCCGCCGCGATGACCACGCTCTCCGTGGTGCCGCCTGCGATGTACTTCGCCGTGCCGGAGAGGACACGCCCCGCCGCATCCCACTTCTCGTCCGCGACGTCCATCCACCCCTGCAGCACATGGCGCGTGGTGGAGACGACCTGCGGACGCGTCTCGGCCTTCGTGAAGCGGAACATTTCGCATTCAAGACCGTTCATCTCGATCTCGATCGAGTCCTTCGCGCCGAGGATGCCGAGATATTCGTCGTCCCAGAACGAATGGACGCGCCACTTCGCCTGCGGGTCGAGACCGAGCGCGCCGTCCGTCGCGCGGTCGCCGCAGAGCGCGGTCTTCACTGTGGCGCGTTTCTTCTCCGGATTGAAGAGCATCACCTGATGCCACGTCGGCGCGAGCTCGAGGTCATAGACCGTGGGATTCACCACGCCTTTCTTGAAGGCGTCGATCGGACGCGCCGCGAACGGTTCGCGGTATTCGGGGTAGAGACGCGAGAGGTCGTGCGTCATCTCCGGCGTGAACAGGCGGAAACTCGTCGCAAGCTCGATGCGTCCGCTCGTGAGATAGACGGTCGTGAGTATCGAGCGGCGGACGCCCTCCAGCAGTCCGTGGATCGCCTTGGAGTCAGGATAGTAGTTGAACACCGTGCGCATCTTGAACCAGCGGAGGCCGTCCGTCGTGATCATGCGCGGGTCGAACTTGTTTGAGTCGCTCCACGTGCGCTGCGTGTCGACGATGCCGGCAGTCGCGTCGAGGCAGGGGCGCCCGCACTCGCCGAGGTTGCGCTCGTCGAGAAACGCCTCCTTGCCAAGCCCCTCGCGGGCGAGCGCGAAGTAGCGGCGATAGACCTGCGTCGCACTGGCGTGGATGTCGTCGAAGCCGCCCTGCGGGTTGTAGCCGGTCTCGGGGTAGTCGAACTTGATGCCCTCCATGCCGTCCTTGCGCAGACGCTTCCACATGACGAGCATGTGGTCGGCCATGCCCTTGTCGGACATGTCGTACGTCACGTACGGACGATGATGCATGTGCTTGCGCTCGATGAGATTTGTCGAGTTGAAGATCATCCAGTCCCTATGCGCAATCGCAAAATCGTCGCTGGGCATTCCAACCTGGAAGTACGTGTATGGAATGCCATGGCGCTCGTGGATGGCGGCGCACCACTTTGCGAACGTCTCGTATGGCGGGCGGAGATGTCCGTACTTGGACCAGTGCGCGTCGTCGTACCAGCCCTGCTCGGTGTTGCCGTTGTCGCCGTAGCAGTAGTAGTCGGGCTCGAGACGCACGCCGACCTTCGAGTATTTCGTGAAGCCCTTCTCGCACGCCATGTCGAGCTCCTTCACGAGCGCAGGGGCGTTGTTGATGTTGCCTAGCTTGCTCAGGGCGCCAACGGCCCAGCCGCAGAGAAGCGGAAAGTCGTAGACGTTGGGATCGGCGCCGTTCGCCTTGCGCATGGCGCGTCCGTACGCCTCGGCGGAAACGAAGGGATCGTCGGTAACGGCGTCGATGTAGAACGTGTCGCACGAGAAGAGCATGTTCATGCCGGGCTCCACCAGCACGCCCACCTCGTCGGCGGCGTAGAGAGTGAGCGCGCCATCCACCATCTCGGCGAATTTTCCGTACGCGTCGTACTTTAGGCCGCCCGCGACGAGCGTGCGGCGCCTGCCGCCCACAAGACCTGTGACGACGATGCCGTTGGCGCTGCAGCGCGTCAAGCCCGGCACAAGGTGCACCGGCTCCGCGCCGGCGGCGCTATTGATCGTCACGACGTCGGTAACGGGCTGGGTGCCCGTTCGCCCAAGCCATTTGCCGCCGCGCATCACGGTGGCGTCCATAAGGCGGCGGCGGTACCACACGGGCGTGTCAACGCCGAAGGACGCGATAAGCGCGGGCGAGTCGTCGTGCAGCGTGTACGTGTACACTCTCTTCCACGCGCCCTGGCTGTGAGGATGCTGGTATCCAGCATAGCGGAAGCCCCAACGCGCGCCGGCGGAATCGTCGTCCACCGTGAACGTGATTCTCACGCCATGGCCGAACGCGTCGTTCACCTCGTCGGTCTTCGCCTGGAACACCGCGCCGCGCTTCACGCTCGTAGCGCCAACTCCGGCGTTCGCCAGGCGAACCTCGCCGTTGGAGTCGCTGATCGTGAACGAGCCGTTTGCGACATCGAAGGCGGCCTGCATCAGTCCGTTTGAAAGAGTGATGGTTCCGTTACTTCCCTTTGCCGCGGACGCCGCCGCGAACAGTTGCGCCGAAAGTATGGCCGACGCCGCCAGTAGCATGCATTTCTTCATGCGGACGATTATACCAAAACCGCATTCAT
>JAFUDL010000533.1 GCA_017459225.1 Kiritimatiellia bacterium | reverse complement strand
CGGCGGACCTCTCGGGCGGCATGAAGAAGCGCGCCGCCATCGCGCGCGCGATGGCGCTCGAGCCGGCGATACTCTTTCTCGACGAGCCGAGCGCCGGACTCGATCCGGTGACCTCTGCCGCGCTCGACGACCTCATCCTGCGCCTGCGCGAGACGCGTGGCGTGACGTTCGTGGTGGTCACCCACGAGCTGCCGAGCATCTTCAGCATAGCGGACCGCTGCGCGATGTTCGACCGCGCGCGCCACGCGATGGTGGCCCTTGGCCGTCCAGCCGAGCTGCGCGACTCGTGCGCCGATCCCTTCGTGCGCCGTTTCTTCAACAGAGGGAAGGGCTGAATCCCCGACATCGATGAACGATAAATGAAAGCCAGCAGCCACATGAAAACCAGCACGTTCCTCATCGCCGCCGCCGCGTCGCTTGCGGCCTTTGCCGTTCACGCGGCAGGCGGCATAGACTTCCAGAAGCTCATCGACGATGCCGCCAAGAGGGGCGGCGGGCGCGTGGTCGTGCCGGCTGGCGTTCACGAGACGAAGTCGCTGCGCCTTAGAAGCCATGTGGAGCTGCATCTCGAGAAGGGCGCGGTGCTGCGCGGCAGCTTGAAGCACGAAGACTATTTCGAGTTTCCCGCGGACGTGTGCGCCGTGCGGCCTGAGTCGTCAGGGCTCGCTCTCATCTACGCATGGGACGAAGAGGACATCGCCGTCACCGGAGACGGCATGGTCGACGGGCGCGGCCCGGAGTTCTTCCCCGGCCGCAACAAGAGCCCGTCGTTCCGCGGGTTCTGGCCGAAGCCCGTTCTGCCGCGCCCGAGGGAGGTGCAGTTCGTGCGCTGCCGCAACGTGCGCCTCCAGGGCGTGACGTTCAAGGACTCCCCCGGCTGGACGATGCTCATACGTCTCTGCGAGAACATATTCGTGGACGGCGTACGCATCGAAAGCGACCAGCATGTGATCAATTCCGACGGCATAGACTTCGACGCGTGCCGCCACGTGCGCGTTGGCAACTCGCATTTCAAGACGGGCGACGACTGCCTCATCCTCCGCGCGATGAGGGAGAAGCGCGGCGACGTGGCCGTGTGCGAAGACGTGGTCGTGTCGAACTGCGTGCTCAACAGCGCCTGCCAGACGATCCGCATCGGATGTTCCAGCGACGACACCATACGCAACGCCGTATTCAAGGACATCCGCGCGACGGGGGCGAACGGAATATTCTTCGACTACCCCGTGCGCTACGTGCGTGCGTACG
This sequence comes from Kiritimatiellia bacterium, assembly GCA_017459225.1. GTDB lineage: Bacteria > Verrucomicrobiota > Kiritimatiellia > RFP12 > UBA1067 > RUG572. The sequence continues at coordinate 2,470 of JAFUDL010000533.1, read as the reverse complement.
ACGAAGGCTACATGTGCGTGTCCAACCTCGTGTTCGACGGATACGTGGGTGCGCAGCGCGGCTCCGCGATCCAGATCGTGGTGGAGGACGGTGTGAAGATTCGCGGCGTGAAAGACGTCACGTTCCGAAACTTCGACGTGAAGAGCGCACGGCCGCTGCGCTTCATAGGCAACGCCGATTCCCCGATCGAGGGGCTGCGGTTCGAGAACGTGACGGTGAACGGGGAAAGACAGCCAGACGGCCCTGTGGCGCCGCAGATGCGGCCGTCGCGTCCGCTCAGGCGCGTGGGCAGCTGGAGCTGGGAGTCTATGAGCGAGGCGGGATTCCGCATCCGCGATCCGTTCATACTTCCCGACGGCGGGCGCTACTTCCTCTACGAGTCGAACCCGTGGTCCGGAAGGCAGGGCGTGGCCGTGCGGCGCGGCGCCGATCTTATGACGTGGACGGGCAAGGAGCAGGCGATGACGCTTCCGGAAGGCGTGCGCGCGACCGCCGTATGGGCGCCGGAGGTACACCGGCACGGCGGAAGGTACTGGATGTTCGCCACGATCACCGAGGAGAAGGGGACAAGGCCGATGGCGCCTATGGGCGAAGGCGTGAAGGAGCAGAACCTGGTGCCGCGCGGTACGTGGATATTCTCCGCCGACAGGCCAACGGGTCCGTTCAAGCCGGTGAAGCTGGGGCCTGTGCCGCCTGCCGAGCTGCAGACTCTGGACGGAACGCTCTACGTGGAGGACGGAAAGCCGTACATGGTATACTGCCACGAATGGTGCCAGATGGGCAACGGCACGATCGAGTATGCTCCGCTCGCGCCCGGATTTGCGTCCTTTCTAGAGCCGCCCAAGACGCTTCTTGACGCCCGCAGCGCGATGAAGGGCGCGAGCCACGTGACAGACGGGCCGTTCTTCCACCGCTCCGAGAAGACCGGGCGGCTTTATCTCGTCTGGTCGAACTTCGTCGACGGGCATGGCTACTGCGTGCTTGTGCGCTCGTCGCCTTCGGGAAAGATCGCGGGGCCGTGGACGAAGGACGAGATCCTCTTCGGAAAGGACGGGGGGCACGGAATGGTCTTCAAGGGCTTTGACGGCAGGCTGCGCCTTGTCTTCCACCAGCCCAACTCCGCTCCTGGCGAGCGGATGAGGATATTCCCGCTCCATGACGACGGAGAGCGGCTTTCCATCGCCGCCGAGTAGGATTTCCCCGTTATGCTCCCTTGACCCTGCGGACGAATTGTGGCATACTAATCTTCAAGAGGACCAAAGAGAACATGTCAAACGCTTCCGAGACAAGCTACGCGAAGATAGGCTTCTTCATCGTGCTGGGCGTCGCGCTGACGCTTGGAGTGCTGGTGTACATCGGCGGGATGGGCGCAAAGAGCAATGAGTTCATGGCGGAGACGTTCTTCTCGGATCCTGTGTCGGGCCTCGACGTGGGCAGCAGCGTCAACTTCCGCGGCGTGCGCGTAGGTTCGGTGAGGCGCATCACGTTCATCGGGGCGGAATACCATGACGCTGCGCCGGCAGACCGCCAGAAGATATACGTGGAGATGGCGTTCGACTCGCGCCTCTTCCGGATGGGCAGCGAGCAGCGTTCCCGCCAGCTAGTCGAGGATCTCGTGGCAAAGGGGCTGCACGCCACCGTTTCTGCCTCCGGCGTGACGGGACTCTCGCGCATCGAGCTGAACTTCCCCAAGGGCGAGCTTCGCGAGGAGCGTCCGTCTTGGCGCTCCGACCATCCCCTGATACCGCCCGCACCGTCGATCCTCCAGAGCGCGGCAGATTCAGCCACGCAGGTGCTCAACCAGCTGAACAAGATGGACTTCGTGGCAGTGTACAGCAACCTGCTGGCCATCGCGCAGAGCGCAGGCACGACGCTCGACAACTTCAACACGGTGCTTACCGGAGAGCAGGGAGGCATATCCGAGATCGTGCAGAACGTGCGCGACGCCTCAGTGTCCATCCGCGACTTCGCGGACCAGATCCGCAACAACCCATCCTCGCTTCTGCGCTCCAATACGCCGGAAGAGCTGTCGGAGACGAAACGATGAACGCGCCAGCCCCTACAATCGGCCTCGTCTCGCTGGGCTGCGCGAAGAATGCTGTCGACCTCCAGGTGATGGCGGGCCATCTCGTGCGTGCGGGATTCGCCCTTGCGCCCGTGCCGGACGAGGCGGACATCGTTCTTGTGAACACCTGCGCCTTCATCGAGCAGGCGCGAGAGGAGGCGGTGACCGAGATTCTCCGCGCGTGCGAGCTCAAGGCGCGCGGCCTATGCCGTGCCGTCGTGGTGGCGGGATGCTTCGCCCAGCGCTACGGCGCGCAACTGGCGGAGAAGTTCCCGTCCGTCGACGCATGGCTGGGCATTGACGCAATAGACCGCATCGTCGCCGTGGCGAAGAAGGTCATTGCCGGGCGTTCCGCCAAGGCGGCGCTATGTTCCTTCGTGCCTGGCCTCCCGAAGCGTCTTTTCG
>JAFUDL010000532.1 GCA_017459225.1 Kiritimatiellia bacterium | reverse complement strand
TGATCGCGCTCGTAATGCTGTTCTGCTCGAACATCACAATCCCGTGGCCCAGTTGCAACGCTCCGATGCGCATGAACAAAGGGGAAGCTCGTCAGGAGGTGGCATGAACCGACCCACACTCATGCACGAAGAGCCTTTTTTTTACTTTAAAATTCATCCAGTCATTCCCCTCTTCGCTGCCCGTGAACGCTCCACCAATCGTAAATACAAAGGACATTGCAGACAGCTACGAGGAAAAACTGTTAATATTATGTCATATTTTAGTACCAAGTGCAATCAGAAACTCCATCCTGAATGGTCAATCAGGTGCATCCGCCGAGAACGCATGGAAAATGCGTCCCCTTCGGGGAGAGGCGTTTACCGCACGTAGAGCGTCATGCCCATGCGGAACAGCTTCGCTTCGGTGCCATCGGCGGATATCCTGATGTCGTATCCGCGTTTCTTCCACTCGGAGACATCGGGTTTGCCGGTGATTCTGCCATCCGCGCTCCTTGCGAAGAGGATGGCACCGCCATGCGGTGTGAAGTTGGGAACTTCAAGCTTCGCGCCTGAGAGATCAAGAGCGCCCTTGGCCTCGATGAGGTCGCCGACGTCCAGCCTGATCGCGCCCTTCACCACGGCGTCGCAGTCCAGAACGATCGTGCCCGTCGTGCCGTCGCCGCCGGGAATGAGCGCCGAGGTGACGACGAGCGTGCCGTTGCGGACCGTGCCAGCGCCGGAGACCGCAGGCTGCTCGAACGTTCCGCCGCTGAGGTCCACCACCGCTCCTTCCGCAACGTCGAGGCAGTGAGGCACGTCGCCCTGCGGTAGGGTGGTGGACGCCTCGCCGATTGCCGGCACCACGTCCGGGCCCATGGCGTTATTGATGCGCAGCTGCTTCTCGGAGAGCGCGGCGTTCCACACGCGCAGTTCGTTGTAGTCCGCCATCGCGTCCCAGTCGCCCCAGTGCGAATGGCCGATCCAGAAGTTGCTCTGCACGATCGTTGCGGTGGACCAGTTGGCCGTCTCGAGGCTATTGACCCTCATCGCCTCCGATCCGTCGGCGTCGAAGACGTAGAGCGTCACCGTGGCGGTGTTGCCGCCCTTCGGCTGCACGACCGCCGCCACGTGGTACTCGTTGCCGACCGTGACGTTGGAGGAGCCTATGGCCACGTTGTCGGAAGGCGAAGCCCCGACGGCGCGGAACGAGGGATAGTTGCCGTTGCCGCTCTTGAGCGCCAGAATCAGCCCCGTGATCGCGCCGCCCGTGCCATCCGGATTCGAGGAGTTGCCGAACGCGAACGCCTGCGCCCAGTTGCGCAGTTCGCGCGGCGTCGTCCAGAGCTCGATGGTGAACGGCACGTCTCCGCCGGGAACGATGTTGGAGCCGAAGTCAACCCAGGAGGATCCGCGCGGGCCGCCGAAGAGACGCAGCGAGGTGTTGCCCTGGTACGCCGGCGCGACGCCGCCCTTCAGCACGCCGTCGTTGTCGCCGATCAGGTCCTTGCAGCTGCCGTTGAAGTTCCAGCGGTGCAGGAGGTAGTTGTTCTCGGCGTCGCCAGATGCCGCGAGGGAGTTGCCGACATTGTCGCCGGGCAGAGCGTCCGGTCCGAGCAGCGCGTTCGCGGTAAGCTCGGCGTCAGATAGCACGCCGTGCCAGATTCGCACTTCGTCGTAGATGGCGTGGGCGTCCTTGTCGCCGCCGAACTGCGAGTGGCCGATGTAGAACTTCGGCGAGACGAGCTTGGCCAAGGTCCAGTCCGGCACGATGCCCACTCCCGACTTCTCGATCACGCCCGTGGCCGCGTTGCGGCGCGCCCAGCGCAACTTCGTGGTGCCGTCGGCATTGGACGTGAACGTGACCGCGATGTGGTACTTCGTGTTGACCGCGTACTGCGCCATCGTGTTGGAGAAGGTCGTCTTTCTGTCGGAGCTGGAAGTGCCGTTGTTCACCTCCACCACGTCTTTGTTCGCATCGGTGCTGTTGGACCATGCCATCTGGAAGTAGTGCCTCGTGTCCGACCCATAGTCCACCACGCGGCTCCAGGTTCTCGTATCCGTGCGGGCGGCCCAGATCTCGATGGTCGCGGCGTCGGCAGGCACGATCTCGACGCCTAGCTGCAGAGAGCCCGCGCTGTTGCCGTCGCCAGTGAAGCACACCGCCGTCTCGTCTTCGTTGAAGGATATCGCATCGCCGATTCCCGTGGCCTCAAGGCCGCCGACGGAGTCGATGTAGTCGCCGTTGAAGCTCCAGCGGTGCTTCAGTTGCGGCTTGGGATGGTTCGGCACGTAGAGCGTGCCCTCGTCAACCGTGAACGTCCCAACCGGGGGAAGCTTGTCCATCGCCAGCGATCCGCTTCCCTTCTTGACGACCTTGCCCTCCGACTTGTACGAGCCAAGGCCGAATGCATGGACCGTGTTGTTGCCCACGTCGAACGTCAATCCCCTGTCGCCCACGGTGACGTCGCCGAGGCTGCGGAAGTAGTCGACGATCGTCGCGTTGCTGCCATAGACCTCGATCGTGCCGCCGTCGGCCACCAGAGTGCCCTTTCCAGCGATCTGGCCGATGTATGGCGCGACGATCTTTCCGCCGTCGTGCACGTACACCGTGCCATTGCCGCCTGCGGCGTGGCCGAGGTTCACGCCGTAGAGCGCGTTCACCACGCCCGCGCCGCTCACGTCCAGAAGCCCGGTGCCGGCTTCCGCAACCAGCAGCGGATATTTGCCGGATGTGTAGGAGCCTCCCGTCATGACGTATCTGCCCACGCCGCCGGCAAAACGCCCGATGGCGGTGTAGGCCGCGGGGTTCGACACGTCGCCGCCGCTCTGCAAGAAGTCGCCGAGGCCGTACGCGCCGATCTGGAAACTGCCGTTGGCGGTGAGCGTGCCGCCTTCCATGCGATACACGCCATGGCCAGATCCGATGCCGTTGTACTGGTTGTTGACGCCGCCGATGCGCGCTTCCTGCCCGCTCACGGCCACCACGTCGCCTTCGCTCTGCACCACCTCGCGGTCGCCGTGGTCGCCGATGAAGAAGCGGCGGGTGGAGAAGGTTCCAGCTCCGTCCTTGACGAACTGCACGTTACGTCCCACCTCGGCGTCGGTGACGAACATGTCGCCGGACGCATTGCGCGTCGCACCCTCAGCCGCATTGACGATCACCTTTCCGGCGACGCCGCCCATCCACTTGTTCTGAAGGTATTTCACCACCGCAAGACGGTCTTCGTCCGAGAGGACGGTGTTGAAGCAGATGAGCTCGGAGAGCTGCCTGCCCGCCGTGCGCTCGCCGCTAGAGAGGTTGCGGTCGTTGGTTAGCGAGTCGGAGCAGCAGTCCTGGAACAGGGTGGTGGAGAGCACCAGGAACCGCGTTGGGTCGGGATATTCGTTCGTCCAGTCAACCCGCTCCGTTCCGTTCCAGAATGAGTCGAACTTCGTGTACTGGTTGTTGCCGTACTGTCCGGCGGGGCCGCGGTGGAAGTGGTAGGCTCCGCTGCCGCCGTTGATGTCGCCGAGAAGGAAGGCGTCCTGATGCTTGTCGATCTTTATCACCCAGAAGACGGTGCGGAGATTCGTGAAGCGCGGGTAGGTCATGTCCTTCAGGCTGTTGATCGCGCCGAAATCGACAGTGGGGAAGCCCCATGAATGCGCGTCGAACACAGGCTTGTTGGCGGTTGAGGTGGCGACCACGTGGTTCGCGTCCTTGGAAGTCCACGTGTTGACGGTGCCGTCTGCGTTCACCGAGAGGGTGGAAGCGTCGGAGGCGTCGAGCCAGAAGCATGCGCTGTCGAGGATGGCTGGCACCGGCTCGTCGGTCTTTATCGCCGAGGAGACGACCGTTCCGCCGAGATAGTCGCCCACCGTTATGCGCGAGACCTTTAGCGAATGGCCGTTCAGGTCAAGCGACGCGCCACCGGCAATCGTCACAGTGCCGAGAGCAGACCAGTCGCAGTCTGCGCCGAGCGTCACGGCGTCGCGCCCAGATCCCATCGTGAAGTTGGCTGCGTCGAAATGGATTCCGTCGCCGCCGTTGATGTAGATGATCATTGGAACGTTGCCGCTGTTCGTGCCGCCCTGTCCGCCCCAGGTGTCGCCGCAGATGATCTGGAAGCGGTGCCATCCCTCGGTGACCACGCACGAACCGGCGAGCCCCGACTGGTAGGTGCTTGTGATGGCCGCCATTTCGCCGTCGATGGCAAATGCGAACTGGTCGTCGTAGTTGACGCTGATGTACCACTGGCCTGCCTGCGCCGCAGTCACGTAGAACCATCCGTCGTAGCGCAGCAGCGAGACGTCAAGGTAGATGTTCGCCCAGATGGTGTTCTTTCCCACGAGCTTGGACACGTCGCCCTCTCCACATCGGGTATAGAAGTCGGGCGGAGTCAAAGTCCAGGTGTCATCGGGGTATCCCTTGCTGGTGTTGTTGGTGTAGCGCTCAGCGCCGTAGCAGAAGCGTCCCCACTGCGTGGCGGGATGTTCGAGCGCGCCCACCTGGAAACGGCGCCAGGGAACGGACGTCGTGCCCTCGGGAAGCGTGAACGTGGTGTTTCCGCTCACCTTGACCGTGGTGTTGGCGCCAGGCACCGCGTTCGCCATCACCGCGCCGGAGGCGTCGCGGCATTCCCAGTTCGCGGGGTCGCCAAGGTTCGCCGCATCGCCTCCGCCAGTCCATAGCGCGGTGGCCGGGCAGGTGGATGCGCCGCCGTCGGTGCGAACGAGCGCCACCTCGTCGAAGCCGTTCGCGAAGGCGCCGGTGTTGGGCGAAAGGAACCGTAGCGTGTATTCGCCGGCGTCGGCGATCGCGACGCTCTTCTCAAAGGAGCCGAAGAGGTCGGCTGTGGAGACTATCGTCTCGTCGACGATGGCCGTGCCGTCGCCCTTCAGGAGGCGCACGTTTGTGGTGCCGCCCACATAGTACGGGCGGGCGAAGTAAATGAACGACAGCCTGTACGTGCCGGGATCAGTCACTGTCACCGTCTGCTCAACGCATGCGTCGCCGTAGTTGCTGCCGGTCTCAAGGTATAGCGCCCACCGGCCCACCGGCATTCCCGGCGGAATCAGCGCGCTGGTGCTGTTAGGAGCTGCCATGCGCGCAACGCCCACCTTGCCCGCGCCATCGCCCTTGCGCCAGCCGTTTATCACCGTACCCACGTCGAAGTCGCCGTATGTGCCGGAGTTCACCGGCACATATGCATCCTCGAACTTGCCGTTGACGACAAGGTTGACGGAATCGTCCACGTTGTCCCACTTCGCGAACACCACGTTGTCGTACAAAGTGGTCCAGTCGGAGCTGCTCGTCCCCTGGCTGAAGAGCAGCGTGTAGGCGCCTGGCTCGTCAATCTTCATCGTCGCCTGGAAGCGGGCAAACGCAGCGCTTCCAACAGGGCGGATCATGCCTACGGCGTTCGTCACCGCACCATGCACGAGGTAGATCGTCGTCACGCAGCCAAACCGTGTTCCAGAGTCCACCCGCCCGGCGTATGCGAACGAAAGCCGGTACGTGCCTGTCTCCTCTACGTTGAACGTCTGCTCGAAGGTGCCCGCCTTCTGGCAGTAAAGAGTGTATTTCCGCACGGCGAGCGCGCCATTGACCCATGTATTGTTTCCCACTGAAAGCCCTATGCCGCCGGTGCATGTCCAGCCAGGGTTCACAAACCCTTCGCCGGTCATGTACGACCAGCTCCCAGAATTCTGCGTTACCGTGCCCTCGTCGAACGTGCCGTTCGTGAGCAGGTTCGGTCCCGCAAAGCCGCACGCGGCAAGCAGCGAAACCGTCAAAGCCAACATCCTTGAACACTTCATGCAACCACTCCTTCTTTTCCGTTTGCCAAGAAAACCATAGAGCTCCCCTACGTTTTACTGTGATGATTATAGCACACCTCCGCCTGCGGATTCAAGCAGATTTTGCGTGCAGGCGAGATGCGGGGCGCATCTCCATAATTCTCCGCAGCCTTTTCCATTGAACCTAAAAAATGCAGTTGAACAATCTCTTCTTATTTCGTTTAGCCGCAAAGCAACGCAAAGGTCGCAAAGTGTATTGAAATGGCGGTCTATTATGGACAATGGGTTCAGCGGGGACAGTCCCCACGCGCTTCTTCACGCACCTCTGCGTCCTTCGCGCCTCTGCGACTCTGCGTTAAAAACAGTCTCGCTGGGGACTGTCCCCTTGGGAGCGCTAACACGCGAGGCGGATCACTTCAAATCGGTCCAGTCGAGCGACCAGTAGCGGCGGTCGACATCATACGGATCAATGCGGCAACGCGCGGGATCGGCATCCTGCGGCAATATGCCGTAGCGCTTCATCTCGCGGATGTATTCCTGGTTGGGACAGAAGTTCGGCATGTCGAATCGGGGATCGGCGTCGAGCATCTTCTTCGCGTCCTCCACCACGGCAAGCAGCTTCGCGTAGCCGGGATCTTCCTTCGTGGCGAACACAGCCTTCCCCTGCGCGTTCGTGCAGAGTCCAAGGCCGCCCGCCTCCTTCGCAAGCGGAGCCATGAGGTACATCGACTTCTCCGGACGCGTGAGATTGAAGATGAGATGCCTTGAATAGCGTCCCGCCCTTCCGTTACGCGGGTCGTCTTTCCTGTGGAAGCGTATGGGCGTGCCGTCGCTCACCGTGTGCGGCGTGGTGTGGCACGCCGCGCAGCGGCTCTTGACCGTCTGGTGCGCAGGCACGTTGGGGGCGCGCCCCCAGGTGGAGTTGTATGGACGGTGCGACTTGTGGTGGCCCACGAAGCCGCTGCCGAGCGCTGCGTACGTTCCGGCATACGGCGCAGACGCGTCGAGCCACTGCATCACCATGCGGCGGTCGCGCTCGGAAACCTTCACGCCGTGATGAGAGCCGTCGATCTTCTTCATCAGCGGACTCCCCCCGCTGCCGCGCGCGTACGGCGGCCAGTCGCTCTCCGCGAGGTTTCTGCCGTCCAGCACCTGCCCCCACAGGATCAGCCCGAGATATCCCATGGAGTACATCGGCCCGCGGTCGCCGCAGAGGTCAAGGCCGGCTTTGCGGACGTCTGGGTTGTGGCACTTCACGCACGCGCGGTCGAGAACGGGCTGCATGTCGCGCGGGAAGTCCGCCACGTCGAAGAGGCGCCCCGTTGGATCGATCTCGCTCGGCCCCCGCGCAAGCGCCTTCGACACGGGCTTCACGCGGCGTACGGTGTTCGCCGTCTTGCGCTCATGGCACCCCACGCATCCCTGACGCTCGCCGGGCATCACCTGCGTGAAGCTCTGCATTCGCTTCACGGCGCGGCCATCGGCGTCAACCGCCACGAAGAAGAGAGCCTTGAGCGCGGGCGCCTTGAAGTAGGCGCTGCCGTCAGGCTCCACCGGCACCCATCCAAGAAGACGCGGCAGCGAGAACGAGCCTCCAAAAGTGAGCGGCTCCATGCCGCCCGAGAAGTTTATCGGCTTGGGCAGCACCTCGAACACCATCAGCCGCTTTACCGTGCCAGGCTTCACGCCCTTCATGCTGCGGCTCTCAAGCACGTTCTCAAGATAGAACTCGCCCGTCTTGCTGGAGAGGTCCGTGCGGTCGGCGAGAATCCTCTCGCGCGGATGCGGCATGAGCGGACGCGGCTCGTAAAGCATCACGCCCAGCCCCGCGCCCCCGTACTCCGCAGGGAGTCTGCAAAGAAGCTCGCGCTTTCCTGCGCGGTTGCAGAGAAACACATTCTTGCCGTCGGTGAACATGAAGAGGTCCGGCCCGAACGCCCACGGATCGAAGAAATTTCCCTTCGCGACGGGTTTTACGTTGGCGCGGTTGTCGGGTCCGCCCTTGGTGGAGAGCACGCTCACGATGCCGCCATGGTCGCGCCGTCCGTGTCCGGGCGAGTCTATGAGCACAACGTCCTCCGTGCCGGGTATGGGCTTGGCGTCGATGTAGACGCTGCCTGGATAGGTGTTCCCCTGGTAGATCTGGTGCTGCGTGCCGTCAGGATTCATCGTCCAGAGATGATGGAACGTCACCTGGCGGCGGTCAACATACTCCCAGCGCATGTAGAGGATGCGTCCGTCGGGAAGCACCCAAGGCGTGTTGTCGTGTTCTGGATTCGCGGAGATCATGCGCATCCCCGAACCGTCCGCCTTCATGCGGTAGATGGTGGCCACCTGCGTGACCCAGCAGTTCACCCAGCGCCGGCAGCGGGTGGAGACGAACACGATGTCGCCGTCGGGGAGCCAGGCGGGCTCGATGTCGTCATACCCGCCCGTGGTGAGCTGCTTCAGCTCCGAACCGTCGGCATTGACGGTGTAGAGGTGGAAATGTTCTTCACCTGCAGGGCGATACGAGAAAAGAATCGTACGGCCGTCGTAGTGAACGCATGGATCGCGCACGCTCCCGGCGGGGTCGGAAAGGATCACGCGGTACGAACCGTTCTTGAAGTTGTATGCAATGAGGCGTCCGCAGCGGCTGTATGCCGGCGCTTCCGCAGATCGACCGAAATACGAGAGGTTGGCGTACCAGTGCGGATCTTCGCTCACGGTGCGAGTGGCGAACACGATCTCGTCGAGCGCGCCGCATTCACCTGAAGCAAGGCGCTCGCGCAGAGAAGACGCCGCGGAAAGACGCGGAATCGCAAGATACAGCAGCAAGAGCATGTAGATCGGATGTCTCATGCGGCATATTTTAGCATATTTAGTGCGTAGTGCCTAGTGCTTAGTACTGAAGTTCGCGTCGGCGATCTGGTCGGCGCGCGCGCCCTTCGTGCCAGAGGATGTTGTGGACGCAAGGCCGTCGCCGGCCTTGCCGAGCCGCACCGTGCGGTTTCCGATCGTTCCGCCCTCTCTCTCGGCCGCGTCAGCCAGATCGAGGAACGCCCAGTCCCTGCGCTGTCGCCGCAAAATATACGCGGTGGCTTCCGGCGGGAAGAGAACGTTCACCTTCGCCTGTCACCACCTTCACCGGCGCGGGCGTGACAAGATCTACCACCCAACGTCCGCCTTCCCGGCGCGCGTCAACCGTGAAGGCGCCGCGGGCGGTGGGCACTGCGGCAGAGAGCCGCGTGAGCGGACCGAACTGCGGTGCGAAGCGGATTTCCTCGAATCCCGGCTTCAGCGGCGTCACGCCCAGCATATGACGCACCGTGACGTTCAGCGGCGCGGTGGACCAGGCGTGGTTCATGTCCGGCACCCGCCCGGGTTCCTTGAGCGTCAGGTCCCAGAACTCCATCGAGATAGTCGCGCCGAGTTTCATCATCTGCATCCAGCCGCGCGGCCCGTCGGTGGTCATGAGCTTGAACGCCTCGTCGGACCGTCCCGCCATGAACAGCGCCTCGAGCACGAACTGCGACATGTAGGTGCTGCACCGCATCCCCTTCTTCACGATGAAGTCCGCCGGCGCGCACGCCTCGCGTCCCGACAGCACCCCGCACGCCACCGCCATCGCATTGGCGTGTACAGTAAGGTGCTTCGACCCCTCGCCATCCCAAACAAGCCCGCTCGCGGGATCCACGAACGCCTTGATGAACGAGGCACGCACCTTGCGCGCGCGTTCGGCGAACGCACGCGCGTCGTCCTGCTTGCCGATGGCCGCCGCCATCTCGGACATTTCCACGAGGTTTCGATAGTGGAGGGCGTTGACGACGGCGTTTACGGGACGGAACTCGAACCCGTCCCGGTAGCACTTGGCCCAATCGACGATATCCTTCGCGCCCTTGGCTTCCGCCTCCTTCGTTCCGGTGACGAGCAGCCCGTCCTCCCGGGCAAAATTCAACCAGAGCTTCTGCGTCTTCATGGCCTCGTAGTGTGCGGCGATGCGGTCGGGGCGGCCCGTGTACATCCAGTCGGCATGGCACATGCGGATGAAGAACTGCTTCCATTCTGTCGGCCAGGTGGAGTTGTCCCTCAGATGGTCCACCATCTTGCGGGCAAGGGAATAGTCCGAGGTCATGGCGTACGTGCTCAGCTGCGTGATGTAGCTGTCGGCCTCGTACGGCCAACGCTCGCGGTCGCCGTCGATGAAAAGTCCGGTGAAGGTGGTGGCGCGGATGGAGTGCTTGCAGAAGCCGTACACGCGGTTGAGGGCGTCGCTGTCGCTGTCAAAACGCGACTCCGCCATGTCGTACGGATAGTAGATCGGCACCTGGCGCACGGTGTCCGACGCGACGGGGAAAGGTAGCGCCACGATTTCCGCCCACCTGAACGGCATCACCATCCCGAACTTCGGAAGGTCACGCTTCACCACACGATTTCCCGTGAAGAACGCGTTGCCAGGTCCGGTCTTGTACGGGATACGCTGCGTGCCGACGCCGTCGAACACGCCCTCTGTCGTGGCGCAGCGGATTCTGCCTTCAGACCGCGTGTGGCGGCGTCCGGTCTGCACCGCCCCCTTTTCGTCCAGCAGCTCGCCCCAGACGATCTTGTAGGGACCGGGCTTTTTCACGTCTACCTCAAGCCAGCCGAACTGGTGCTTGCCGAAGTCCAGCACCGCATGGCCGGCCGCGTTCGTTGTGATCGAAACGGCCAGGGCGTCCGGCCCGCGCACCACCTCGCGGAGCGCAACATTTCCGCAAGGAACGCCCGCCGCGAAGCACCCCGCCGCCGTCGCCGCGCAGATTAATGCTAGTGTCATCTTTTTGTACATATTCATCACCTCTTCTGAACGGAAAATATTATATCATATTTCCCGCCTCAATCGCGCCGCCCAAGGTGGGGCGACTATCGGAGGCCGTATTTGTTTTTGAGCGCGGCAAGTGTTCCGTCAGCGGACATACGGGCAAGGACGTCGTTGACGAAGGCCAGAAGGTCATCCTGGCCCTTCCGCATGAGAACGCCGATTTCGCCTCTGGTGAACGGCTTGACGAGAAGCGGCGCCGCGAGGCGCGAGTCGCGCCGCACATACCACGGCGCCTCCACGATTTCCGTGATCATCACGTCGGCGCGCCCTTCGGCCACGAGCGAGGGGATTTCCTCGTTCCGACCATGCACGAGAAGTTTCGCATGCGGGAGCTGCGCCCGCGCAAACGTCTCGTTGAGCCCGCCCGGATTCACCATAACTCTCACATCCGGGCGGTCGATGTCGGCAAGCGAGCGGAACCGTCCGGCGTCTTCGGCCCGGCAGAGAATGGTCTTTCCGTTGGCCAGATAGCCGTTGGACATCGCCATCTTCTGTTTCCGCGCGTCCGTGACCGTGATCCCGCCGATGGCCAGGTCGAATGTCGGCCTTTCGGACTGGACGTCTGCGGCAAGGGTCGGCCACGAGGTCTTGACGAACTCCACGCGCACGCCCATTTCGGACGCGATCCGTTCCGCCACGTCAATGCAGAATCCCTCCCAGCGTCCTGTTTCAGGATCGCGCCAGGTGAGCGGATGGTAATCGCCCGTGCTGCCCACCAGCAGACACCCCCGCGATTCAATGCATGAAATCGCCGGCCGCTCCTGCTGCACGCCGCCGCACGGAAGCCGCAGGCCGGAGCATCCAGACACCAGCAGGATGACACCTGAAACAACGGCAGGAAGAACATGCCTCAACATGGCGACTCGGATTCCTTCAATCATACGCACTTCGTGCTCAAGGTGCTCTATCCGAACACATGGTCGGAACCGGCGCGAGGGAGATTGCGGTACTTCTTGCCGCCAAGTCTGCGAAGTACGAAGACGTTCCGGCACTGGTTGAAGAGCGTAAGTGCCGCGACCCTGGCGGACGACGAGCGTGAGGTCGTGAATGACGCGATGAAGAAATCGCTGTGCTTGGCGGCGACGGCCGCTAAGGCAATATGATTTGCTGTTTTCATGTTTTACCCCGCCTCATTTCTTCTTTGGCTTCGCGTAGCTCGCGGGATCATCCGGGTTGAGCGCCACGTTTTTGTTGACCTCCGCCGAGAAGAGCGGCGCGTCGATGACGGCGCGGAGCTGGTCGGGCGTCAGGGACTGCTTCGGGTTGAACGCATCCGATGCCGCGTACGCCTCGAGCCGAGCCTTGAACCACGCCACCGCCGGGTCTTTCGCGTCGAACGCGAACGAGCAGACGAGAAGCCGCCCTTCGCCCACCTTGTACTCGAAGAGCATCGCCTGACGGATCAGATACTTGTCGGACGAAGCGACCTCGATAATCGGGTCGAACGGAACGCCCGCCTCAAGCTGCACCGCCGCGCCATTCTGCATCAGCCGCCTGAACTGCCAGCCGCAGAATCCTTCGTGGGGCATTCCCTCCAGCGCGGGATGCCCTGGCTTGATGATCGTCGCATAGTTTCCGGAAGTGCGTCCGGCAAGGCCGATCCGGAATGATGTCCGCAGCGACTTGAACGGGCCCTTCCCGAGAAGAAGTACCCGTTCGCCGCGCCCCATCGCCGCAAGAAGGTCGTCACGAGAGATGTTGGAGACGACGCGGCAGGGCGAGCGGTCACGCGGGACGCGTGACCCTAGCTCAGGAAACGCATAGACCTCCCACT
>JAFUDL010000057.1 GCA_017459225.1 Kiritimatiellia bacterium | reverse complement strand
GCGGGACGCGTGACCCTACCTCAGGAAACGCATAGACCTCCCACTCGTTCTCCGCCTTCACCGCTCCGCCGGCGAATGACGCGCGCAGCAGATACTTCACCGGCTTATCCACCGCCGGAATCGGCACCTCAAACTCCCCAAGCTCTGTAATCTCCCCGTTTTTGACCAGTCCTATCCTCTTCTCTCCTTTCCACGCTTCCTCTTCCATGTGTTCCAATTGGGAATTGGCAACATTGGAACTGGCAACATTTTCACATTGGCAACATTCCCCATTCCCCGTTCCCTCTCTCACAAGCGACACCTTGACCACTCCTTCCTTCGCGTCGCCAGCGAAGTTGGAGATCGTAAACGCCACGCGTTTCTTCTCGCCCGCCTTGAAGTTGAAGTCGCTGCCGAGGCTGCACAGCAAGACCGCAGCGGAGTTGTAGCGCCGCACGTTCTCGACGGTCTCGCCGTATTTCAGGCGGTAGAACTCGTCCATCATTCCATCCGAGTAGCCAAACGTATGCCAGCGCGAGTCGATGTCGCCGAGGTAGTCGTACCCCACGATTCTGCGCGAAGCGCGCACCTTCTCGAAAGTGAACTTGCGGATCCGCCGCATCCATTCGCCCGAGTTGCGCACGTAGGCGGGGGCGCGGTCGAGGAGTCCGCGCTCCGTCAGATGGCGACGCACTTCGGAGAACACGCCTTCCTTCGTGATCGGCGAGTCCTTCGGGTAGTCCTTCTCGAGCGTGATGTCGCAGAAGGTTCCGTCGATGCAGATCTCGTGCATCGTGCGCGGTTTGCCGCAGTACGCGTCGCCCCAGGCGTCCACCGTCTCGGCGGATTCCCCGTTCAGCGAATTGTACGACACCGCGCCGAGCTGGTACGAGGTGAAGTAGTCGGAGTACGCGGCGAGCCGCGCCATGCGCGACGGGACGTGCAGGAACGGCTTGTCGGCAGTGTCCTTGCCGCGCCTCACCATGTACTCCACGTTGCGCATCGCGCTCATCGGCGTGAAGAGCGAGTCGGTCTCGGCGTGGACCAGCTTCGCCACCGACTCAAGATACTTCTCCACCGTCTCGTCTATCCACGTCTCGTTGCCGGTGCAGTACGCGACGACGCACGGATGACGTCGCGCGAAGCGAATGATCGCATCGTACTCCTCGAGCGGGACGAAGTTCGGCGACTCGATGTGGACCATTATTCCCAGCTCGTCCATCGCCTCAAGATACTCGTCCGGCGGAACGAACGTGTGGAACCGCAGGAAGTTGAAGCCAAGCTCCTTGCGCTTCGCTGTGATCATTCGGTAGTACGCGAGATCGCGCGGGAGCTGCACCGTCTCCGGGAAGTAGCAGTGTTCCGTGACACCGCGCATGTAAGCAAGCTCGCCGTTGAGGCGCATCCGCTCGCCGTCCGGCACGAGACGCCGGATGCCGAACTTCTGCGAACACGTCCCCTCCGGCGTCGTGAGCGTGAGCGTGTAGCGGACGGGATTCTCCGGCGACCAGAACGAGAATCCCTTCGTCGGCAGCGTGAAATCCCCCTTCGCCTCACCCTTCGCCAAAACTTTGCCGTTGGCATCGAAAATTGAATAAGCCAACTTGTAATTGCGGGCGAGCGGGACGCTCGCCCCTACCAGATTGCCGGAATTGGGTAGGGTCACGCGTCCCGCGTGACCGAAATCCATACCCACATGCACAGTGAACGTCTTGAGATCCCTCGCCGTCGTTACATAGACGTCGCGAATGCCATTCCTCGCGAAACGCAACTCAAGGCGTCCGTCGATTCCACCTGTGGACTCCATGAGCCCACGCGTTGTGAGTCCGCTGACATCCGACCCGTTGTACCCCTTGTTCGGGTTGTTCGATACGGCGAGAATAATCTCGTTCTCGCCTTCGCGTAGAATGTCTTTTGGAATCGGCAATTCGAACGGAGTGGAGAATCCCTGGCGGAACGCGACGAACTTCCTATTCACCCAGGCGTGGACCTGATTGCGCACGCAGTCGAACGCGAGGTAGGCGGCCGGTAGGGCGGGCGCCCCGCGCCCGTCGAAACGAAACGATTTTGCATCCAGCGTGAACGTGCGACGGTAGAGGAAACATCCGTAGATATTGGGAAGCGTAGTGCATTTCGCCCATTGCGTCATTGGAATCGTCTGG
This sequence comes from Kiritimatiellia bacterium, assembly GCA_017459225.1. Lineage (GTDB taxonomy): Bacteria > Verrucomicrobiota > Kiritimatiellia > RFP12 > UBA1067 > RUG572. The sequence continues at coordinate 2,616 of JAFUDL010000057.1, read as the reverse complement.
CGTTCGTACGCGGGGTTGATTCTGAACGCATCCTTCATCCCCGCAGCGCGCAGCGCAGGCACCATGTTCTCCCAGAATCCAGGCACGGCCTTTGCAACTGTAACGCCCTTGAATAGCGGGCACTCCACCGAATCCCACGCATTGGAGCAATAGAACATCTCCCACGCGCCCTCCAGCGGAACCGCGTCGTAGATGCAGTGCTGCCCTGGGCGGAGAGTCTTTGAGACATCGGCCTCACCCGCATACGCAGGCACAAAGGAGAGTACCGCCGCAACAAGCGCTCCCTTCAAAACTATATTGATGATCGTGTTCATTTTGTTTCTCCTTGCTTCTTCACTTGAAATTTCACAACCCATTCCAACTACGAGGCTGTCGCCACATTAATGGGATAAGGGTTGTATGGCGAATACTTTACCAAAAAATCAGACATTTCACCACTCCGAATCTCGGCACTGACCGGGGAAGGCGGCTTTCTTCTCCGCCGCCCGTCGCTTGATCGCCTCTATCGTACTTGTCCCCCGTAGCGCGCAGCGCGAAGGAGGATCGTCTCTCTGCGGCATCGCCATAGTCGCTACTCCACCAGTTCTACTCCACCAATGGGGTCACTTTTGGGCCCCGAATCTGACTATCGGATTTGCGATTCTACGTTCGTTGTGCTTTATTGGATCTGGATCGCAGGGTTTGTCAATCGAGTTGCAATGCAATGTCGCATCACTAAATGACGTCTGGTCGTGCCAGACGCCAGACCCTGCCGCCTTGGCGTCTTGTTCCGCCTTGCGGTAATCATAACATCCGCTTAATGTGCAAGCAACGACCGCACCATCCTTTATGAGTTGCAGGGCAAGGTCCTTTTTTTCATCTCCTGTGCCTAAACGAACCAGAAACTGTCTGTCGTAATGCCGTCCTCGCGGCTCCTCCTCGAGAAACACATATTTCCCCAACGCCAGCTCCGCCAGCCTGTCCACCGCCTTGTCACTGTATGGATTGTCCGCCCTCAATGCATCGATTCCGTAAATCCTGGCCTTTATCTTTTTGCCGTCTTCGTCTATTACCCAGATTATGTTTCCATCAACCACCCGCCAGCAAAAGTACTTTCTGGTCTGCTCGAGCATCTTTAATTTCGCAATGTATGCATCATGGCACAACTTGTTGTCCCTCTCTGAATGTTTGCAGCAAACGTCGAAAGAAATGCCTTCGTCTGGCTGGCAATGGCGGCCACGTCCCTTCTCGAACTTAGCGCATACCGGAAGATGCGCCCGCATATACTCGCCGTCAAGCGAAAGCCAGTAAGGGCCTGCGTCAGGCCCACTTTCGTAGAACTGCCGCTCAAAGGAACCTTTAAAGCCTGAAGAATATTTGATCCTCCCATCCTTAGAGTACATGGACACCGGCTTCGTTACCGTTATTTTCAAGATGGCATATTTCCTATGGTCAACCTCTTCGGCTTCCTCTTCGGTCACGAAGCGTGTATCCGTACCAAGGATGGACATAATCGGCATCCCAGTGTCTGGATCGACTATGTCGCGTCGGTTGACCTGCGAATCCTCGTAACATGCCCACCCCCAATCGGCGACGGAAAAGACATTCTTGATTTCATCTCGGGATACAAGATCTGGAAATGCCTTTATACCGTAGTTGTCAAGACTGCCAAGGTGATAAGCATATGTGGCCAGCGGTTCTGCCGCACCTTCGGCGGGGATGAAGAATGCACAAGCCTTTTCGGGCGATCTGGGGGAATAGACAGCTGCAAAATATCCTGCCGGACGCCTCTTCCCGGTTTCGTCGCGTTCGGCGGGCTTTTCCGGGTCCATCATCGCGCCTTTGACGATTTCGACTTCGCCATCGCATCTCGCAAATGCCACGAGGTTTGTTTCCAGCGTCCACAGAAGATTGGCGTTTACGACGAAATTGGTGAAAAAGAAATCCTGGTGGAGGCGATCTTGCCTGAGCGAGTCTTCTGCAGTAAGCCTGTATTGAACGATGTAGCATTCATTGCTTTCACCGTTATAGCCGTAATAAACATCGCCAACTTTCTCAATGCGCCCTGGCACTTCGAATACGCCTACATTGCGACATCCCGAAATGGCAATGGCTGCGAAGATTAGTCCTAATATCCTCATTTGTTTCGACCTTTCTTGTTTACGCATTACAACCAATCACTTCAGCCGCTCACAGAGCGGCAGGAGTTCTTCCAGTTTGGCGACGATGCGCGTGTGGCATTGTGGGATTGTGGAATTGTGAGATTGTGTGACTATGCAATTATGAGATTGCCCACATGGCTCATTCCCATAATCACACATTCCCATAATCACATAATTGCAGAATCTCATAATGGCACCGACCCTTTCAGCCGCTCGCACAGCGGCAGGAGTTCTTCCAGTTTGGCGACGATGCGCTTCTGCTCGGCAAGCGGCGGGAGTACAACCATTGTTTTTGCGATTGCATCTAATACCCAATTTTTATTTCCCACACCTCTTGTATTATCATCCGCCTGCTTCTGAACCAATGGGCTTTTAAGAAGGCAATACAGAAAATTTTCATCAATTCAATCATTATTAAATTTCAGAAGCGCGACACTAACAAAGATGCTGAATGGTTCATCGGTATCAACTATAG
>JAFUDL010000531.1 GCA_017459225.1 Kiritimatiellia bacterium | reverse complement strand
GTGCGCGCTGCCAGGCGTTCTGTGGATGAACGCCAAGTGGTTCGACTGCCCGAGGCTGCAGAACTTCGAGATCCTTACGCCTTCTAGTGCCAAGATACTTCTCTGGCGGCGTAGCTTCGCGCCGCTTGCGAACGCCGCGTTCAGGCTGGTGGCGCTAGGCATGTTCTTCTTTGCCCTCGGAGTGGCGGTCTTCCGCAGGAGGGACGCATGACGGGCGCGGCGATATCCACAAGCGCTCTCGTGAAGCGCTACGGACGCAGAAGGGCGCTGGACGGCTTCACGCTCGCGGTGCCGCAGGGCGCCGTTATGGGCCTGGTGGGTCCGAACGGCGCAGGCAAGACGACATGGATGATGTGCGTGGCGGGATTTCTGCGACCCACGGACGGCACAATAGACGTTCTCGGACGCGGTCCGTTCAACGCATCCGTCCACTCTGGACGCCTCTCGATACTTCCGCAGGACTCCGCTCTGCCTCTCGAGGCAAATCCGCGCGCGCTTCTCTACCGTTACGGACGCCTTCAGGGACTTTCCGCCGAGGCCTCGCGGGCCTCCACGACCGAGGTTCTTGCGGCGATGAACCTCGCCGACCGCGCCGACAGCACCATCCGCTCTCTTTCTCACGGCATGCGCAAGCGCGTGATGCTGGCGCAGTGCTTCATCGGCTCGCCCGAGGTGGTGCTGCTCGACGAGCCTCTTAACGGACTCGATCCAGCCGAGCAGAGCCGCATGCGCAATTTCATCCTCGCCCGCCGCGGACGACAGACGATCGTCGTATCGTCCCACAACCTCAACGACGTGGAGATACTCTGCACGCACGTTGCGTTCGTGGAGAACGGCCGCGTGGTGCGCATGGCGACGGTGCGCGACATAACGTCCGCCGCAGGGCGCGTCGTTTACACGCTTGCCGCGGCGCCAGCGGATCCGTCCGCGCTAGTGGAGGCGCTGTCGTCCGCCTTGCCCGCCGCCGCGTTCTCGTGGAAGGGCGAGACCGAGCTTGCATGCGACTTCACAGCCGCCAACACTGACATTGCCTCAGTCAACGCCGCTCTTCTGCCGGTTCTGCTCGCCGGGGCGGGCGTGGTTTCCGTTGCCGTTGGCCAGTCCCTCGAGCAAGCCTACCTCAAAGGCTGATGCGAGGGTGTTGCGAGTTCATGCCGCGCAGCGCGATGCTCTACAGCAATGTGACCAATGCGCACGACTATGCGCTTGTCGATGCCGACAGCAATGCCTCTACATGTACGGGCATTGTCGATGTGAGCGGCACGTTCAAGACGCTTACGCCTGAAGACACCAAGAGAGGCGCGCTCGAGGTATGCAACGACGGTCTCTACCTGAAGACACGCCCCGCGTCTTCAACAAGAAGTTAATCGCGCTTGAATGGGAATGCGGTTTTTTATATAATACACGCATTTGTGAAAAGCCGCCCGTAGCGTGGACGGTAGAAAGAAAGACAGAGACAGACATGAAAACCATGACCGACGCCAATTTGGCGGTCGCACGAGTTGCCTACGCCTGCAGCGACGTGGCGTTCATCTATCCCATTACGCCTTCGTCCCCGATGGGCGAGAAGGCCGACGAGTATATGGCGGCGAAGCGTCCGAACATTTGGGGCGCGGTGCCTGAAGTCGTAGAGATGCAGAGTGAGGGCGGCGCGGCGGGCGCCGTGCATGGAGCTGTCTCCGCCGGCGCTGTGGCGAGTACGTTCACCTCGTCGCAGGGCCTTCTTCTGATGATTCCGAATCTCTACCGCGTCGCGGGCGAGCTCCTGCCGGCCGTCTTCCACGTGGCCGCCCGCGCGCTCGCCGTGCATGGCACGTGCATCTTCGGCGACCACTCGGACGTGATGGCGTGCCGCCAGACGGGCGTCGCGATGGTCGCCTCCTCCGGCGTGCAGGAGGCGCAGGACCTCGCGCTTATCTCCCACGCGGCGACGCTCGAGTCGCGCATCCCGTTCATGCATTTCTTCGATGGATTCCGCACCTCGCACGAAGTGCAAAAGATCGACCAGGTGGATACCACCACCATTCGCGCGATGATCGACGACCGCTTCGTCTCCGAACAGCGCGCGCGCGGACTCTCCCCTGAACATCCCATCATCCGCGGAACTGTGCAGAACTCGGACGTCTACTTCCAGGGACGCGAGGCTTCCAACCGCTTCTACGACGAGCTGCCCGGCATCGTGCAGCGCACGATGGACCGCTTCGCCGAGTTGACCGGCCGCGCCTACCACCTCTTCGACTACCACGGCGCGCCCGATGCGGAGCGCGTGATCGTGGTGATGGGCTCGGGCTCCGAGACCGTGCGCGAGACGGTGGACGCGCTTGTGGAGGCGGGCGAGAAGGTGGGCGTGGTGACGGTGAGGCTGTACCGTCCGTTCGACGCCTCGGCGCTCGTCGCCGCCCTGCCCGCCACCGTGCGCGCGATCACAGTGCTCGACCGCACGAAGGAATGCGGCAGCGAGGGCGAGCCGCTCTACCTCGACGTGCTCGGCGCGGTGGACCGCTCGTGCCGCAATGGCGTGGCGAAGTTCAGGCGCCCCGCGGTGTATGCCGCCCGCTACGGTCTCGGCGGCAAGGAGTTCACTCCCGGCCACGTGAAGGCCGCGTTCGACAACATGGACGCAGAGAACCCGCTCGACGGCTACGCGCTCGGCGTTGTCGACGACGTGACGGGCCGATCCCTCCCGCCCGCGAAGGGCTACCACATCGTCCATCCCGCCCGCCACGAGTGCGTGTTCTGGGGCCTCGGCTCGGACGGCACTGTCGGCGCGAACAAGAACTCGATCAAGATCATCGGCGCGCACACCGACTTCTACGCGCAGGGCTACTTCGTGTACGATTCGAAGAAGGCGGGCGGGCTCACAGTGTCGCATCTCCGGTTCGGCTCGAAGCCGATATTGAGCCCCTACCTCTGCGAGTCGCCGCTCTTCGTGGCGTGCCACAACTTCGCCTTCCTGCAGAAGTACGACATGCTCTCGAACGCCCGCGAGGGGGCCACGTTCCTGCTCGCCTCGCCGTATGGTCCCGTGGAGACGTGGGCGCATCTTCCCGAGGAGACGGCGAAGGAGATCGTGGAGAAGAAGATCAACTTCTACGTGATCGACGCCGCGAAGATCGCACGCGAGAACGGCATGGGCACGCGCATCAACACCGTGATGCAGGCGGCGTTCTTCCGCATCTCCGGCATTCTGCCGGCCGACGAGGCGGTCGCCTACCTGAAGGCTGCCGCGGAGGAGACTTATGCCTCGAAGGGCGACGCCGTGGTGCGCAGGAACATCGCCTGCATCGAGGCTGCGGCGGACGGCATACGCAAGGTGCCCGTTCCCGATGCGGTGTCGGGCCTGGCGCCGATCCCGCCGGCCGTGGATCCGGCCGCGCCAGAGTTCGTGCGCGAAGTGACGGCGAAGATGATTTCGCAGAAGGGCGACGAGCTGCCGGTCTCCAAGATTCCCGTTGACGGAGTGTGGCCAGTCGCGACCACGCAGTGGGAGAAGCGTGGCGTGGCGGCCGACGTCCCCGTGTGGAACCCCGCCGCGTGCGTGCAGTGCGGACGCTGCGCGGGCGCATGCCCCCATGCGGCGCTGCGCCTAAAGGCGTTCCACGCCGAGGTGCTCGAGAACGCGCCCACAGGTTTCCGCAGCGCGGACGCGAAGTCGCCCGCCTATCGCCGCCACGGCGGCAAGTTCACGGTTCAGTGCTCCACCGAAGACTGCACGGGATGCGGTCTCTGCGTGGCGAACTGTCCAGCCGCATCCCGCGGCGCCCTTGAGATGCAGCCGCACGAGGAGAAGAACCGCGAACGCGATCTCGCGGCGTGGAAGTTCTTCCTCACGATTCCTGAGGCCGATGCCACGAAGCTCGATATGTCGAACTACAACGACGTGCAGCTGAAGAAGCCGCTCTTCGAGTTCTGCGGCGCTTGCGCAGGATGCGGCGAGGCGCCGTACATCCGCCTGCTCACCCAGATCTGCGGCGAGCGCCTCGTGGTGGCGAACGCCACGGGCTGTTCGAGCGTGTACGCGGGCAACCTGCCAACCGCGCCGTACTGCACGCGCTCGGACGGGCGCGGCGTCGCGTGGGGCAACTCGTTATTCGAGGACAACGCCGAGTACGGTCTCGGCATGCGCGTGACCTGCGACAACTTGGAGGCTCGCGCGCGCGCCGAGGCGGCAC
>JAFUDL010000530.1 GCA_017459225.1 Kiritimatiellia bacterium | reverse complement strand
GCCATTTCATCGCGAGCTTGCGGTACGCGCTCTTGATCTGGTCGGCCTAGGCGTCCTTGGCCACGCCCAGCACCTCGTAGTAGTCTCTTTTCTCTGCCATCGCAGCACCTCTGTCCTTACGCGCCCTTGCCTGCGCTCACTACGACCTGCGCGGGGCGCAGAAGCTTGCCGTGCAGCAGCCATCCGCGCTTGACTTCGTTCATCACCACGCCTTCCTCCACGTCGGGGGAGGGAAGCTGGGCGAGGGCGTCGTGGAAATTAGCGTCGAAAGGCTCGCCCACTGAATCGAGGGGCGTCGCCCCCTGATCGGCGAGGGCCTTGATGAGGCCGTCGTACACAAGCTTCACGCCGGTCACGAATGGGTCGTCGGCGCGGTCCTTTGCCTTCTCGAGGGCGAGGAAAAGATTGTCGACGGTTGGAAGCATCGCCTTGATGACGTCGGATGCGGCGAATTTCACGAGATCCTCGCGGTCACGTGCGGTACGCTTGCGGAAGTTGTCGAAGTCGGCCATTACACGTGCGTAGCGGTCCTTCCAGTCCGGCTGGACGGGTTCCTCGGCGGACTTCTCCTCAGTAGTGTCTTCTGTCGGCTTCTCTTCAGCTGGCTTGTCCGTGGAAGGCTTCTCATCGGCTGAATCCGTCTCGACAGTTTTTTCTTCAGCCTTCTGCTTTTCATCCATCTGTTCTGCAGTGTTCTCCTCGGCTGACTTTACGTCGCCAGCGGCGTCCTGCGCTGCGGCTGGAGTATCTTCCGGCTGCGCGGGGGAGGCGTTTTTTGCGGCCTCCGCCTCTGCGGTCTTTGCTTCTGGTATGGCTTCTTTGTTCGTTTCCATTTTTGTCTCCTTCATACTTAACGGTTCTTGTCATTACAATGACTTCTACACCGTAGAAGAATAATTATACCATTTCCTTTCGCTTTAGACAAGAGGAGTGAAAAATGCCAAAAACTGCCAGCGTCAATTCGGCTTCTCGTGGCACACCACCCTATCTCCATGGCGCGAGAGAACCTTGTGTCCATTGCATTACATGTGTTATAATAAATCCGCTGAATGGAGGAGAAGAAATGAGAACATCGAGCATGATCGCATTGACAGCCACGATGGCGGCAATCGCCGCCTTTGCCGCGCCGCGCACCGGGCCTTGGACGCCAGCGCAGGCGTGGGAGTGGTACAACGCCCAGCCGTGGATCCGTGGTTGCAACTACATGCCCGCAAGCGCGGCGAATCGCTACGACATGTGGCAGGTGTGGGAGAGCGACAGGCGTTTCGAGGAGATGGACCGCGAACTCGCGCTCGCGGAGTCAATCGGTTTCAACACCGTGCGCGTCATCATTGCTGAGGACAACGGGTTCGCCGTTTGGTGCGAGGACCACGACGGCTACATGCGCAACCTCGAGCGCTTCCTCGTGTTATGCGGCAAGCACAAGATACGCGCCATCATGTGCCTCGGCAACGACTGTTCGCGCCCGAAGCCGCTCTGGTCCGTGCCGAAGCCAGGTCCGCAGCCGTACGACATCGGCTACCACGGCGGACGCAAGCGCAGCCAGCACGGCAGCTTCCCCGGCATGATCGGCTACATCAGCGCCGATGATCCGGAGCTGCAGCCGAAGTTCTTCAGGATGTGCGAGGAGGTGATGGAGAAGTACAAGGACGACGACAGCGTCCTATTCTGGAACATCTGGAACGAACCCGGAAACAACGGCCGCGGCGAGGTTTCGGCGCCGCTCATCAAGAGGCTCTTCGAAATCGCATGGAAGGTGGGCGTGAAGCATCCATGCGCCGCCGACATCTGGCGCGGACAGGTGAAGCCGGTCAATCCCGCCGAGAAGGTCTCAATGGAGATGAGCGACATCATCAGCTACCACACCTACAGTCCGCTTGCGACGCAGATCAAGATCGCGAAGGAGCTCAAGGAGAAGTTCGGGCGTCCGATGATCAACACGGAGTGGCTTGCGCGCATCCGCGGCTGCGACGTGCAGGACTGCTATCCGTTTTTCGCGCAGGAGAGGATCGGCTGCACGTGCTGGGGATTCGTGGCCGGCAAGTACCAGACCTATGAGCCTTGGGAGAGCATGTGGCGTCAGATCGACAATGGCGGCGGAAAGAACTACAAGATGACGAAGTGGTTCCACGATCTGTACCGCCCGTCGCTCCGTCCCTACGATCCAGAGGAGATCGACATCATCAAGCATGTGAACGCGCAGATGGACGCGGAGCTGAATGGTGATTCGCTGCGCGCGAAAATCGCGAAGAAATGCAAGGTAGTGCGCGAGGACATGTGGCACGGCTACCGCCGCACGCAGTTCGACTTCAACGGACGCAAGGCATGGGTCGTCGAGCCGTCCATCGCGCCGCTGGTAGTGTCACGCGTCCCGCGTGACCGCGACGGCATGCAATGGATCTGGAACATGCTCTGGCCCGACTGCAACGTGGAGCGTATGCGCGTGACCGATCTCCTCAAGCGCGGTTTTCACTACGCCTACATCGACCTCTTTGAGACGCGCATGGACGATGCGGGCGTCGCGGCCGCATCCGCCTTTCAGTCGTTCCTCGTGAAGGAGCTTGGCTTCACGCCGAAGGCGAATCTTATCGGAATCAGCTGGGGTGGTTTCATGGCGGCGCAGTATGCCGCTGCAAAACCTGCGAACGTCGCTAAAATCTACTTCGACAACGCGCTTCTCACTTTCGACGGCTATACGCCGCCCGCCAAGGTTGGGCTTGGATCATGGGAAAAGGCTGTTCCTGCTGGCGGCTGGCGTGATGATCCGCGCATGCCCGTGAATCTTGTACCCGCGCTTGCGAAGGCAGGCATCAAGGTCTTGCTCGTGTACGGCACTTCCGATATTGCCGTAAATCCTTCCGCCAACTCGGCGGCATTTGCCGCGAAGTTCAAGGCGGCGGGCGGCGATGCGAAAGTCCTGCCCCACTCCGAATACGGACACCATCCGCATGGCGTTGAGCAGGGCGAGGCCAAGACCGTCACGCAATTCTTCCATGGGGAGGAAAGGAAATGAAAGCGCTAGGTTTGATCTCGCTCGCCGTCGCGGTCGGAGTGTCACAGCCCGCGTTTGCCGACAAAGGCTGGCGCGTCGCGGAGCTGAACGGCGCGCCTGGGTTGTACCACGACGGGAAGCCCGTTCCGGCCATGATGTTCTGGCAATGGGAACCGCAAGAGAAGGATACGCGGGATATGTCGGCAGCGGGCATGGACATCTTCGCGATGTTCGGCTCGTTCCCGCACTACCGCAACCCGTACTGGCGCAAGGACGGTTCGTTCGGAATGACGTACCAGGATTTGCACATCGACAACCTCCTCTCGTGGGCGCCGAAGGCGGCGTTCCTCCCGCGCATCTTCTACACCGCGCCTGACTGGTGGAGCGTTGCGAACCAGGGCGAGCGACACGTGTATGCTCCGGGGAGGAAGGGTATGCAGGTGCGCGAGTCGTTCGCGTCGCTCAAGTGCCGCGAAGAGCTTTCGCCGTACTACCGCAAGGCCGTGCGTCATCTGATTGACCGCTACGGCGATCACCTGATGGGAATACACGTGGCGAATGGTCCCTGCGGCGAACATTTCAGCTGGGACGTATGGGGGCATGAGCCCAGCAGCGCATGGGGCGACCTCTCCGAACCGATGCGCCAGGCGTTCGTGCGCTATCTCCGCAGGAAGTACGGCAACGACGTAGCACGCCTTCGCGAGGCGTTCAAGGATACGAAGGCCGATTTCGAGACTGTAACACTGCCGGGCAGGGAAGAGCGCTGCATGGCCTACGGCGGGTGGCGCGATCCGGCGAAGGGACGTCACGTGATGGACTACCTTGAATGCTGCAACGAGGTGACAGTGGAGATGATCGACCATTACTGCGGCATCGTGAAGGACGAGTCGAAAGGCACGCTTTCCACGCTCGCGTTCTATGGTTACGTGGCCGAGGACACTTGGGCGAACGAGAACGACCACCGCGGCACGTCCAAAATGTACCTTTCCAAGAACCTCGACATGCTCTCCGCACCGCACTCCTACAGGCGCCGCAAGCTGGGCGAGGACGGAATGCAGCGGCAGTACCTCGCGAGCGCGGCCCTGCACGGCAAGCTTTTCATCGACGAAGGCGACGACATGACGCACCTCGAAAAACGGAAGAAGCGCCCCGACCGTCGCTGCACCGTGAACACGATGGAGGAGTCGCTCGCGCTCCTCTACCGCGAGTTCGGCGTCACCGTAACGTACGGCACGGGGCTATGGTACATGGACCTCACGCGAGGGACGTTCCGCGATCCGCAGATCGTCGATGCAGTGGGACGCATGAGGAAGTGGGCGGAGGTCGCGCTCAGGTACGACCGCTCGCACCATTCAGAGGTCGCCGTAGTGTCGCAGCCGCAGAGCGGATTCTACATAGGCCACGGCGGCAAGTTCGCCGGCACCGTCATCGAGCAGCTGTACGTGAAGCAGATGGGCGAGTTCTACCGTGCCGGCGCGCCGTTCGACTGGTATCTCGCCGAGGACCTCGACGCCGTGGTGAAGGGGAAGGCGAAGGTTGTCGCGTTCCTCGACTGCCAGTACCTCTCGGACGAACAGTACGCTCTTGCGCTCAAGCTGAAGGAGCAGGGGCGGAAACTCGTGTTCTTTCACGCCCCGGCGTATGCTTCGCAGACGGTGCTCTCATGGGAGCGCGTGAAGCGCCTCACGGGCGGAGAGACGTTTGAGACGCTTCGGTTCAGGAGTGCGGACGAGCTACGCTGCATCTACAAGGAGGCGGGCGTCCATGTCTATACCGATTCCGACGTGGTGCTTTCCGCCAACTCCGCGTGGCTCATGCTCCACACGCGCGAGGCGGGCGACTACAAGATTGCTCTTCCGCGCAAGGTACGCAAGGTCACCGAAATCACGACGGAGAAGGTCATCGCGGAGGATGCGGACGGTTTCACCTTGAATCTGCCCAAGCACTCGACGGCGGTGTTCTTGCTGGAACCCATGCCGTCCGCAAAGGTGTTCGAGGAGGCGCTTGCCGCGACGGAGGCGATATGGCGCAGGCGCCACGACTGACGGACATCCCGATATGGGCGTTCCACGGTTCCAACGACAAGAGCGTACCCGTCTGCCGCTCGCGCGACATGGTTGCCGCCATTAAGGCCGCAGGAGGGAAGAAGATCCTTTACCACGAGTACAAGGGACTGGGGCACAACGTGTGGACGTCGACGTTCTCCGACGACAGGGTCTTCGAATGGCTCTTTTCGCAACGCCGCCGCCTGATCCGATGATTCGTCAACAGTGCCCCGCTGAAGTAGGGCGAAACTTCTCCCT
>JAFUDL010000529.1 GCA_017459225.1 Kiritimatiellia bacterium | reverse complement strand
CCTTGATCTTGGTGGACTTCTCCCACTGCGCGTCGACGTTGTGCTTCCACTTGAAGTCCCACGTGCTGTTGAGCAGCTCCAGCCACTTCGACTCCGTGCGCGCAAGCTCTCCCTTCGCGATCTTCAGCGCCTTCTCGGCGCTCTCGCACGGAACGGCAATCGCGCGCGCCGGCAGGCGGTTGATGGAGTTGACGCCGGGATCGGCCCAAGGAGCCTTCTGCTGGGCCTGGGAGAGCGTCAAAACGGCTGCTGCAGCCACGAAAAGTGCAGTCTTTGGATTCATGATGCTTGTCCTCTTATTCTGTTCGTCGTTCGCTTATTATACCAAAGAAACGCGCCCGCTTCCACCACCTTTTATGATTGTGGAATTGTGGAATTGCACCATTATGAAAATGTGCCATTATGAAATTGAAGGCAGACAATTCCATAATGTCTCAATGCCACAATTTCAGAATGCCATAATGACAGACAGGACAGACGACAGAGGACAAAGGACAAAGGACAAAGGATCTGGCTGAAGAGTGCTTCGCGAGATCCAGCCTTCATCCTCTGTCCTCTGTCTTTTGTCCTCTGTCCTCCAACTCCAATGGAATGTTGCCAGTGTTGTCAATATCCAGTTCCAATGACCAATTGACAACTGGCAACATTGGAATTGGCAACACTTTCACATTGGCAACATTTTCACCCGGCATTACGGCTGCGACGAAGCGCTGAGGGCACCCGTTTTCGGCGCGTCAATGTTGTTACGGGGACAGATGACCCTCCCTCAGGCAGACTGTCTGCCATAAGAATTAAAGAACTGAAGAATTGAATGCGCTCGCGTTGCTCGCTATTTGGCGAACCCTTGGACTGGGCGAACAGACTGCCCGAAGTCGCGGGTGTTGCTGAGCGAGTAGCGGCCGCCCGAACCGAAGTCAAGGTACCACGCGTCGTTGTAGTTGAACGAGTTCGGAACGGACGACCAGTAGCTGCCGCTCGAACCGGCATTGATGAGCGAAGTCCCATTGCCTAAACCGGCGGCGGGTAGGAAAATACCGGCAGAAGCATATTCACCGTTGCCGCGGACAAAATACCCTTTAACCCCATCCTTTGCTATCCAAGTCCACTTGCGCTTGTCATCAAGATCTTTCAACTCCTGCTTTGTCGGCATGCGCCAATTGCCACCCCAGTGCACATGCGCCGCATCGTGCTCTGGCGCAAGAACGCCATCCGAGGTAATCCATCCTATACGATGCAGCGTATCGAGGTCTTTTCTGTAGATCGGAAGGTTCTCAATTTCAAACGAAAAGTTTGATGAAGAACCCGCATATAGCTCTTTAGATGGTTTGGCGCTCGCCACCCAGGCATTGCCTTCGCGCTTGTAGCCGACGGTATCCCCCCACCAGAAATAGTAGCCGTAATCTTCAGGCTTCTCCGCGCCGATGTTCGTCTCAGCCCAGTACGGGCCGTTCTCCCAAAGCTGGACACCTTTGTGACTAGCTTTGGACACAAATCGGCCATTACTAAGCCACCAGCCGCATAAAACCGCAAGGCCGAGCGCCACAGCGGCAAAGACACCTTTCTTGGCCACAAAACAGCGCAACACTACTGAACAGGCACGCAAGACGCGCGGCACTAACGGCGGGCGCGACCCTCCCGATTGCGGCCCGCTCGGTGATCGGGCCCTACCACTCTGCGACTCTGAGTCTCCGCGCCTCTGCGTTAAAACATCTCCCTCCAGTACAGCCGCGCAGGTGGCGGGGCGGTCCTCTGGCTTCTTAGCGAGGCCGGCCATTATCCCCGCCGTCAATATAGCGTTCCCAGTCAGCGGCTCAGGCTGCTTGTTCTTGATCTGATCTTCAATCGACCCTCGCACAAACGGGGGCTCGCCCTTCAGGCATTCGTATGCCATCGCGGCGAAGGAATACACATCCTGCGCGGGCTTCGGCGATTCGCCCATCAGCTGCTCGGGGCTCATGTAGAGCAGCGTACCGCTCGAGAGCTTCCCCGTGACGCGCGTCATCGTCTCCTGGATCTCTCTGGCGATGCCGAAGTCTAGAATGAACGGATGACCATCCCTGCGGATCATCACGTTCGCCGGCTTGACGTCGCGATGCACCACACCCTCGCCATGCGCGTAGTCCAGCGCGGCGGCGATGGGGCGCAAGATGCGCAGTACGTCGGATTCGGGGAGGCCGCCGGACGGCGCGCTCGGTGATCGCGCCCTACCACTCTGCGACTCTGCCTCTCCGCGCCTCTGTGTGACATATCCCCCATGTTCCGCCAGATAATCGTCGAGCGTGACGCCGTCGATGTAGTCCATCACGAGAAACGGATTGCCGTCGTTCTCCTCAAAGGCGCGTATCTGCATGATGTTTGGATGAACGAGCTTCATCGCCACGAGCGCCTCGGCCTTGAGCTGGGCGTACGCGCGCTTGTTGCTCACGAGAATGCTCGGCAGCATCTTGACTGCAAAAGGCTTGTTGTCGAGAAGCGTGTCTTCAACGAGCCACACAGCGCCCATGCCGCCCTGCCCGAGCTGCCGGACTACGCGGTACCGCCCGGCGAAGAGCGTTCCCTTGCCGCCCGGCTGCATCGTCTGCGCATTGTCAATTGTGTCGTATGTCATCGTGTCTGCCTAGCAAGTTTAACATTCAACCATTGATCTCACCTACAAGCGTCTTTATGGGAAATGTCAGCTTCTGGCAACTGCGAAGTCGACGAGGTGGCGCGTCTTCGAATCGAAGGATAGTCCGATTAGCCACACGGGGCGCGGATCTGCCTTGAAAGGCTCGGCGTATCCCCTCTCGCGGATCTGCTTGAACGCATTGTCCACAGGCTCGTCGACCTTCAGCTCGAAGATGCAGACCATCGCGGGATGCTTCGCCACGATGTCGGCGCGGCCGTTCGACTGCACGTTCTCCATCGTGAAGTCGAAGCCCTGGCTCGCGAGAAGGAACGAGAGGCAGCGCCCGTAGGAGTTCTCGTGCACGCGGCGCTCCGTGGAGCCATAGACCATGCCGGCGTAGAGGGACTGCAGGCCGTCGAAAAAGTAGTCCCATCTGCCAACAAGCAGTTTCTTTCCAAGAGACGCCGCCCATGCAGTCGTCTCGTTGGCGGCAACTCCCGTCATCAGCGTGCAGAGATCGCGGCGCACCTCTTCGTCGGGAACGCCAAGAGTAAAAGATTCCGTGACGGAGTCGTAGTCTTTGACCGTCAGATAACCGGACTGGAACAGCATCGCCACTGGCCGTAGATGCCTGAGCTCCGCCACGTCGAACTCCGATGCGTCCACGCCCTTCATACGCTCCACATCGATCTGCAGCACCTCTTCGCGCTTCAGATAGTTCATCAGCATCGAAGGACGCCCAGTCGTCGCCCAAGTAGCCATGAAGCCGGGCTCCTTGTTGCAGAGCGTGTACGCAACGGAGATCGGGTTGTACACCGTCGTCGCCACGTTTCTTGCGAAGCGGAAGCCGT
>JAFUDL010000528.1 GCA_017459225.1 Kiritimatiellia bacterium | reverse complement strand
GGGAAGCTCGTCAGGAGGTGGCATGAACCGACCCACACTCATGCACGAAGAGCCAAAAGTTGTCAATGGCCAATTTCAATCTCCAATCTGTCAGAGGGTCCATCGGATGACAAAGTCGTATAAGTGGTTCCTTATCGCGATGCTGAGCTGCGCGTTCTTCTTCCACCAGGCGGACAGAGCGCTCTTTGGAATCCTCACGATTCCGATTCAGGACGAGCTGAAGCTCTCAGACGTCCAGATTGGCTGGATCAACACCACGCTCTCCTGGACGCTCGCGGCAATGACAGTCGTCGCAGGCTTTCTGGGCGACCGGCTCTCGCGCAAGTGGATCATCACACTCTCCCTCATTGCATGGTCGCTCATGACGGTGTGCATGGGCTTCATCGGGGGCTTCTTCGGTGCGCTGTTCTTTCGTTCCATCGCGACGGGCGTGGGAGAGAGCTTCTACGCGCCTAGCGCGTACGCGCTGATAGCCGTCCACCACAAGGAGACGCGCTCCGTTGCGCTTTCGATCCATCAGGCGGCGCTGTACGTGGGCTTGATGGTCTCGGGTCTCGTTGTTGCGTGGCTGCTCGGCTTCCTCGGAACGTGGCGCAACGTGTTCATCGCCTTCGGCGTGGCGGGATGTTTGCTCGGAATTGCGTTCATCTGGGCGCTGAAGGATGGTACGGCTGGGGTAGTTAGGACAGCGGCGAAGGGTGCGCCGTCGCGCGACCATTCAATCTCGCAGTCGCTGCGCGCCTACTTCTGCAACCCGTCGGCGCTATGCGCCACGGCGGGGTTCGTGGCGATTGTCTTTGTGAACAACGCCTATCTCTTCTGGGCGCCGAAGTTCATGGCCATGAAGTTCCAGGCGGCATACGAGGCTGCACTCAACGTGAATGCTGCCACGCCAGAGGGAATGAAGGCGATAGTGGGCGCGGCTGGTTCGCAGACGATGCTGTGGCATCATCTCTTCGCATTCGCGGCGATCATGCTAGGCGGCGTGGCCACCGACCACTTTGTGAAGCGGATGCCGCGCTTTCGCCTCGGATTCCAGGTGGTCGCGCTACTGTGCGGCGCGCCGATGCTGCTCTGGATTGGGTTCGCGCCGTCAATCGTCTCGGTGCTGGTTGCGGCGTGCGCCTATGGCGTGTTCCGCGGATTCTTCGAGGTGAACACCCACGCCTCGCTTTTCGACGTGGTTCCGCCCGAGCATCGTTCGACGGCGGTTGGACTACTGAACATGATCGCCTTCTTCTTTGGCGGACTCTCCGGCGTTGCGATGGGCGCTCTCTCGCAGCGCTGGGGCGTAAGGGGGTTCGAGATCGGATTTGCGATAATGGCAGGCGCATACTTCATTGGCGCGCTGCTGATGGCCTTCAGTTTCTTCTTCACGTTCCGGCGGGATGTGATACGCGAGTGAAACCTCGAAACCCGAAACCTCGAAACTCCGAAACTTCGAAACTTGAACAACAGCGTCATATGAAAATAACTTCTGTAAAAACATTCGAAGTCGATTGCTTTCGCACCAACTGGGTCTTTGTCAAGGTCATTACCGACGAAGGCCTGCACGGCATCGGCGAAGGCACTTTAGAGTACAAGGAGAACGCGCTTGCGGGCGCAGTGGCCGATCTCGAACACGCCCTCGTCGGCAAGGATCCGTTCGACACGGAGTGGATATTCCACTCGAACTACCGCGACGCATACTGGCGCGGCGGGGCGGTGCTGATGAGCGCGCTCTCGGCCGTGGACATGGCGCTTTGGGACCTGAAGGGCAAGGCGCTTGGCCTCCCCGTGTGGAAGCTCATAGGCGGCAAGTGCAGGGACGGCGTTCCTTGCTACGCCAACTGCTGGTTCTCGGGCGCGAAGGAGCCCGAGGAGTTCGCGGCGAAGGCAATGGCCGCCGTCGAGCGCGGTTTTAGGGGGCTCAAGTGGGATCCCTTCGGTAAGAACTACCGTCAGCTGCCGCCCGAGGACTTCAAGAAGGCGATGAAGTGCGTGGCCGCCGTGAAGGAGGCGACCGAAGGCAAGGCTGAGATTCTGATCGAGTGCCATGGGCGCTTTGACGTGCCAACCGCGTTTCGCGTATGCCATGCGCTCGAGGAGTTCAGTCCGTACTGGGTGGAGGAGCCTGTGATTCCGGACACCATGCGCGCGCTTGCCGACGTTCGCTCGCGCGTACGAACGCCAATCGCCTGCGGCGAACGGCTCTACACCACGCAGCAGATTCTCGACGCCGTCGAGCTGCGCGCGGCCGACTATCTCCAGCCCGACTCTTCGCACGCGGGCGGCATCACCGGCATGAAGCAGATCGCCGCCATCTGCGACGCGCATCATATCCCGTTCTGCGCGCACAACCCCTCCGGACCCGTCGCCAATGCCGTCACGCTCGCGCTCGGTGTCTCAACGCCCGGCTACTGCATCCACGAGACGCTTTTCGACGACGTGCCTTGGCGCAGGGATGTGATAGACGAGGATGTCCGCTTCGAGGGTGGGCTCATGTATCCCTCCGACCGTCCCGGGCTT
Organism: Kiritimatiellia bacterium; assembly: GCA_017459225.1. Taxonomy (GTDB): domain Bacteria; phylum Verrucomicrobiota; class Kiritimatiellia; order RFP12; family UBA1067; genus RUG572. The sequence goes on along the minus strand of JAFUDL010000528.1, from coordinate 2,953 downwards.
GGCATCGAGCTGAACGAGAAGGCCGCCGCCGCGCATCCGAAGGCCGACCACTGGCTCAGGCACTACGTGGGCACTCTCACTAACATCCGCCCGCCCGACAGCGTGCCGTACTACAGGCTCAAGGCGTAGCGGCTGCCTTTTCAATGACGTCGGCGAGTCGAGATCGTGCTGCGCGGAGCGCCGCAGGATCGCGCGAGAACTTTGTCATCGACTGTATGATCGTGCGGCTCTCCGCATCGGCCGCATTAGGACCGGCCTTCGCCGTAGCCAGCTGAAGCCATTCGTAGTCTTCCACTCCGTCACGCACCTGCGCAAGGCGAATCGAGGGCAGAATGTTCGTCTTGCCGGGATAGAGGAATATGCCGTCGCCAGGCATGTGAAGACCGCTGTAAGTGTGCCAGGATGGGAAGAACGTGTCGCTTTCGTCTACACACGCATTGTTGTTCCAGTAGTTGACGTGCCAGAAGAGAAGCCCGTCAGAGCGGTACAGATGCGTCATCCATCCGAGAAGGCGCCCCTCGATCCACGGGTACTCGAGCGAGGACATGTTGGCGTATGGATACTGCGGGCCGCAGCACGTGTACCACCACACCTGCTTGCCCTGCTTGCGCAGCTTCTCGGAGAGCTCGAGGTTGTAGTCCGGCGTGAGCGGACAGTACCAGTCCGTCGTCATGAGGCACGGAATGTCCGTATGGCCCTTTACCATGTCGCGGTACATCATCGCGGTCGTCATCACGGGGATGTCGGGGAAGTCGCGCTTCAGCTTGCGCCACAGGGCGTCGATGCCGGGATAATACTCCTTCTGACGTTCGTCGAAGCCGTAGATGTAGGCGAACTTCTCGAGGCCGTGCCTGCGCAGCTCGGCCACGTACGGATCAAGCCTAGCCTTGAACGCTGGATAGAACGCGGGGTCTTCCGTGGCGGAAGGAGGCGAGTAGCAGATCCACTTCACATTGGGGTTCTTGGGCTGAGGGACGATGTTGAGGATGTTGAACCGGTTCATGCCGCGCGAGCGGGCGTAGATGAGATCTTCGATGACCGGAGGCGTGGTGCGAGAGATGTCGTCGGGGTTGAGGCGGTGGTCGAGCATTATGTCCCAGCTCTGCCGCTTCATCGCGGCGAATCGATCCGGGTACTGCGCGCGCGTGAATCCGTCCATCACGCAGAACGCGGTGGGCATTCCGAATGTGGCTGGTTGCGCGAAACCGCGCACGCGCGCCTCCACGCGCACGATGGCCTGTGTGCGGCCTGCTTCGGTGATGGCGACGTCGCCGGAATACACTCCAGGCGCTGCGTCTTGATCGGCGTGCACGGTGAACCACAGCCCCTGCGTGGAGCCGGCGCGCACGCGGTATGGAGCAGGCGGCAGAAGGGGATCCGGCAGCCACTTCTCGAGTGAAGGAACGCCGTTGGGATGCGAGAAGTAGCCAGGTTCGCGCGCAACGTATCCGATGCGCTGCCACGCGAGCGTTCCTTTCAGGGCTTCGCCTTTTTCGCTGCGGAGGACGGGAAGCGATACGCCGCCGTTCTTCCATTCGGTCGAGGCGCCAGTGGAAATCTGAATCTGGAAGCTCTCGCGCTCGCGGCGGGCGAGCTCCAACGAGACATGTTTTGCCGCGCGATCGGTTTCGGTAGGGAAGGTGAGCGGCGTCACGCGGCGCATCGAGTCGCATGGCCACACCGCCGTTTCGTCTGGGCGCAGCGGATTGGCGGCGAGGCTTCCGGTGCCAGGCACGTCCACGATCTTCGTCACGATCTTGCGTCCAACGAAGAGCTTGAGCGTGATTTTGTCGGCATTGGAGAAGGGCGCGTCCGTCATGCGCGATGCGTTCAGCACGTCGCCCGATCCCTCGCGCCGTTCGAGCGCGAGGTCCTTGAACTCGGCGTGTCCAGTGCCCCTGCGCAGAAAGGCGAACATCTGAATCTTCTTTATCGGCTTCGCTGGCACGAACGCGCCGGCGGTGCGTTCCCATCCATGCGTGCCCTGGCTCCATTCCGCACGCACGGCCCACACAGGAGTGTCGTCGTCGTACCACATGTCGAGGTATATGCAGTAGTCCGGCGCGCATGCGGCGGTACTGCGGCTCATGCCGGAGAAGAAGACGGGAGCGTCTGACGGCTTGTCGTACACGATCTCCTTCCAGAGTCCGCCCTTGAAAGCGGGCGGCTCTGCGCATGCGGCCAGCGCGAAGGCCGCCACGAAACAGGATGCAATATGTTTCATTGTGGTTGCTCCGAGTGAGACTTACGAAGCCGTTTCCCGCCGCGGAGCTACGAGTTCTCCGCGAGTGGCTTGCGGCGCACGATGAAGGATGCCGCCGCAAGCAGAGCGGCGGGAAGGGCGATCACGTTCACGGCGAAGCAGCGGGCGAGCGCCAGCCATTCGATGCAGGTGTCGGTGGCGAGGTCGGAGATCGGCTGGCTCTCGCTGACGGTTGACGTGATCGTGCAGATCGCGCGTGATATGGCGAGGCCGAATCGCTCTGTGAACTTCGTGTTCATCTCGTCGGGGAACTGCGACACCACGCTTGGCGCCATCATTGTCACGGCAACGGCTACGACAGCGGTGAAGAGCGCGACGGGACGCGACACCGCGGCGGAGAGGAACATTCCGAATGCCGCGAGAAGGGCAATTGTGGAGAGCATCTGGACCGTCGCGCGTGCGAGGTTGCAGCAGAAGGCGTCCGCTGGCGTGAGCAGCTCGAGGTCGCGCCTTGGGCGCAGCATGATGATCTCGCGTCCGCTGTTCTTGAATACGAGGTTGAGAGTGGCGGACGAAGCCTGCGCGGCCGGCGTGTTCGTGGTGGCGGAGAGCGGCACGTCAATCGACGACTGCGTGCTGTGCGTGACAGGCGCCGCGCGTCCGCCGAACGAAAACTCTCCCTCGAACGGCGAGCGAAGCTCGAACTGCGTGGCGAATCGGGCGCGCACCGTCAGCCCGGACTGGGATTCG
>JAFUDL010000527.1 GCA_017459225.1 Kiritimatiellia bacterium | reverse complement strand
TTGCTGGACGTTGTCAACGGTGATTGCGGCCGCGTTCGCGCCACAGGCCACCGTGGCCATGCCAATCATCATTAGCAGCTTCTTCACTTTCGAACACCTTTCCTTTTTGAATCTATTGACAAAAGACGTAAGACGAGTCGCTAGGATGTGCCAATCATTGACGCCACTACGCATCGGCGTCCACACCCCGTGTTGCAAGTCTATTTTAGCAAAACCAAACAATTAAAGCCATAATCAGGCGGGACAATTTTTCATAACCAAAACATCACGATTTTGATATACTTATGGACATGTCTTCTGCACCATCAATAGAGCCCATTCGAAAAGTCGTTCTGGCGGTTGACCTGTCGGACGCCTCGTGGCGTGATTTTCTAATGGGGTTCTTCGACTATGCAAAGCGCAACACCCACTGGTTCATGCGCGTTGTGCAGTCGAACGAAGAACTTGAGAAGTCGGTGGCGGAAAGCCATGGGGTGGTGATCGGAATCCAGAACCCCGGCCGTGTCATCTCCGCCTGCGCTAGACACAAAGTGCCGTTTGCAGTGGTGGCGTCCGAATCCCTCCCGCCGCCAGGCACCGGCGTTCCGTCGGCCTGCGTGCGAAACGACAACGAAGGGATTGGACGATTCTGTGCGGAGTGCTTCATGTCGCTCGGCAGATTCGCGGCGGCCGCCTTCGTGTCCTCACGCGCCGGCGACGACTGGTCCGCCGCGCGAGAAAGAGGATTCCTGGGAAACTTTCTCGACGTCTCCCGGCACACGTTCCGCACGAAAACAGAACCTGGATCCGACGATGACATCAAGGCGCTCAGCGAATGGCTTGCCGCCCTTCCAAAGCCCGTCGCCGTGATGGCCGCCTGGGACATACGCGGCATGCACGTGCTGAACGCCTGCCGCGTGGCGGGAATCGACGTGCCTAGGCAGGTTGCCGTGATAGGCGTGGGCGACGATCGCCTCTTCTGCGACTTCTCCACGCCGCCTCTCACCAGCATAACGCCAGACCATGTCCTTGAGGGACAGCTTGCGGCGAAGACGATCGACGAGATGATGCGCGGCAAATGCGGCATGAAGCCTCGCCTTGTGCTCAACACTGCAAAGAGGCTCGTAGAAAGGGAATCCACGCGGCCACTCGCCCCCGCCACGACTCTCGTCGAGCGCGCGCTTTCATTCATAGCCGGCAATGCCTCGCGGAACATCAAGGCCGGCGACGTGGCCTCCGCTCTAGGCGTCTCGCGCTCTCTGCTGGATCTGCGCTTCAAGGAGCTGCGCGGCGAAACGCTCGCTCACGCAATCGCCAGCGGCCGCCTCGGAGAAGTCAAGCGCCTCCTCGCTGGCACAGGCCTCTCGATCCGCGCGATAACGTCCACGTGCGGCTTCGCGAATCCAAACCATCTGAAGAACCTTTTCAGGCGGAAATTCGGAATCTCGATGCGCGAGTGGCGCAACGAGCAGAAGACGCAGAGCAAGCCGACGACTGCACGCAGCTCTTGATCCAGTACCGAGAATAGCCGGATGTCGCCGCGGGAATGCGAGTTCATCGGAAGAATAGGATAAACGGCGGAGGAGGCGCGGGAGGAAGTTCCCGCGAGATGAGATCGCTCTGCGCGCTGCCGTTGACTGCGGAGACGCCAAACGTTGTGTGGGCGCGCGCGCTGCGCGCGCACATGGCCGCGTTCGTGGCCACGAAGGCGCATTCCACTCCGTTCGTCCACACGAGATAGCCAGAGGCGTTCGCCACGTCCGGCCAAGTCAGGACGGCGCACATTGCCGTGTTCGTGTCGGCGTTCAACGACGAGGGCGCGGATGGCACGCCGTCGAATCCCGTGAACTCGATCTCCGCTGCGTTGCCGTTGCCGCTGTCGGCATACCAGCGAACGTAGCGCCAGGTGTCCGTGAACGCTGGCGCAATCGTGGTCCAGGCCTTTTGAGGCGGCTTGGACGAAATCGTCGCCACGGTCTTGCGCGTGGAGAAGTCGGCAACGCTCGAAACGTGGAACCGGCTGTTGACCATGCGGTCCGACCAGCTGTCGCGCGGCCAGTAGCGGATCTGCGAAATGACGCGCCAGCCAACTGTGCCTAGATCGAAGCCACCCCATGCCGAAGCATCCGGCGCATCGAAGAAAGTCGAAGTGTTGCCGTCGAAAAGCTTCTCCTTCGTGTTGCCCTGATCGTGCCACGACCCCTCCGTGCCTATGATGTCCCCTTCGAGGCGATGCGCGAAGCCGCTCGCCCACGCCCTCTGCGGCGCCGTGACCGAAGTGAGCCCCAGCGCCGACGTCGAGACCACGCGGTACCAGTTTGTCTGCGAAGTGCCCGCAGCGGCCCTGTCGCGCCACGTCGTGGCGCCCTTCCCCAGCCGGGCTGCCACCGCGTATTGTCCGGTACGGCTCGAAGAACGTTCAAAGGTGTAGGAAACGGCATACGGCGAGGCAGCCCAATAGACGAGAGGAGTGGCGGCAATGCGCGTTGCGCCCATGTAAGACACGACGGGAGGAACGGGCAGCTCGATCTCCTCCTCGCGCACCACCGTGACGATCAGCGACGTCTCGTCGCTTTCCTGCGCGTCGGCTGAGGTCCAGCCCACGCGGAACGCGTATGCGCCCGCGTGCGCTCAAGCGGGAACGCGCCATGTGAAGAGCCCGGTCTGGGAGATGCCAGCCCCAAGGACGGGACTTTCAACGAGGCTGTAGGAGCCCGCGAGAGTCGTATTCGTGACGGCGCAGGAAAGCGACACGCTCGCGCCGGCCAGCACCTGCGTGGCGACGCCGTCTGGCAGCCACGCTCCCGTCGCGCCAGGGCCGAGGTTCGGCGCGCCCGGCGTCGCCAGCGCCTGCACGGCCCACGAATCCGTTGCGCCGTTCGGCCAGCAGCCTTCGCTCACGTTCAGCGTCTGCGGGCCGAATGCCACATGCGCCAAGAGCTCAGTGCGCGCCGCGTTCCAGAGGTTCACCTCGTCGCCCTTCTTGCCGAGGCCGAAGGGAACGTTGAGAGCTCCGTCGGCGTCGACGCCCGCAAGGAGCGTGTCGTCGGCGCGCACGAGAAGGCACGCACCAGGAGCAAGCGTGACGCCTAGCGGGATCTCAGACATGTGCTTCACGCTGTCGTCGCAAAGCCAGCAGCCGCCCAGATCGGCCTCCTCCGCGCCGGCGTTGTAGATTTCAAACCAGTCGGAGCCGTCGGCATCGGCCATGACCTCGTTGATCACGAGATTGACCGGCGCGGCGCGCACGAAAAACGCCGTCGCCTGGATTGCGCTCTTCACCGAAAGCGAGATCGAGGGCGTACGCTGAGGCTCCGAGCCGTCGTCCAGAACCCATGCGACAAAGCGCCAGCCGGTTTCGGGCGTCGCCGTGAGCGTAACAGGCACGTTCTCGAAGTAGCGCCCCGTGAACGGCAGGGAGATGCGCCCTTCGCCGGAGCCAGAGGAGAGCGTGTTCACCTGGATGCGTCCAAGCCCGTTGGCCGCAACCGTGAGCGCTTGGGAGGCGCCAACGCCGAACTTGTCGTTCAGGTTCTGGCGCACATTGGCCTCGCGGTTCTGGAGGAACGAGCGAATGCTCGAGATCTCGCTCTCCCAGTTTGAAACGGATATCTGGCGCGTCCAGCGCGAGACATGGCGCGCAATCTCGCCGCGCACGCGTGCGGCCGCAGCGTCGAGCATGGCCGTGGTGCGCGCAGGGACAAGTGCGGAATTCATCAGATCGGCATAGCGCGTCGCAAGACGCTTCACAAATTCGGGGTTGTCGCTAAGGCACTTGAAGAACGGGTGGTTTCTTGCCTGGTTGACCATGTCGGTTGAGGCGGAGCTGTTAAGCCCGAGGCCGTGGTCTGTGTCGAACGCGACAAAGCGCCAGCGCCCGTCGTGCGGCACGGCTGCCGTTGGCGAGTAGTCAACGCGTTCGCGCCAGAAGCCCTGGTTGTTGTTGGGCCAGTCGGTGTTGCCCACGAACATGTTGACGATGCTGTAGTCGATGATATTGTCGATGTCGATGCGCGTCTGCACGTATTCCCAGGCAGCGGCGTCGTTCTTGAGGTCGTGCGTGTCGAGATAGTCCAGCAGCTCTAGATACGCCTCGTCGTCGCCCTCCTGCACCTCATATCCCCTAGAAGCCGCCATCTTGACGTAGTCGAGGTTCTCGGGGTCAGCGCCGTACCAGCCCTCGAAGTAGTGCTTCGAGTAGTGGTGGCGAAAGTTCATGATGCCCCAGTAGGCGCCGTTGATGTATACGACCGTAGGCTCGTAGCCCTGCGTGCCGCACGAGACCCACCCGCGGAATAGCTGCTGCCCGAAGGCGTCGCGCAGGCCCGACTTGTACCAGTCATTTCCGCTGTTGCGCAGGAGGAAGCGCTTGAATTCGGCATTGTCCTCGTCGCCGAAGAGCTTGTACGCCACCTTCTTCGTGCCGTATTCGGCGCGCGCGTAGAAGCCCATCGTCTTCTGCGCGCACGAGCGCGACCAGTTGCCGTGCATGCGAACTCCGATCGTCTGCGCCACTACCTCTTCGCGGTTCGTCTCGAAGAGCTCGAACACGGCCGGGCGCTCCCACTCCACGCCATGCTGGAAGTAGTTCGCGTTAGGCAGCCCCACCGACTGTCCGTTCCATCCCAAAGTGTTGTAGACGTCGCCCGGCACCATGAGGCCGATAGGATCGGAGAAGAAGTTGGCCTCGTCGGTCTGCAGCGACACCACGCGCAGCGTATGGCCGTTCACCGTCGGGCCGATCAGCCACGTGCCGCAGACCTCGTTGGTGCATGCGACGCCGTTCTTGAACGCCCGCGCGCGCAGGACGTTCACGTCGGGCTGGTCGGCCGTCGGCGCCGCCCATCCGTACTGCTTGTGCGACCACATCTCCGGCGGATTCGTGGGGATGAGCGCGAGGCGGTTGGTGCGGCTCGAAACGTCGCCGAACACGAGCGGCGCCGTGTAGCGGAAGCAGTTCTCCGTCTCCAAGCCTGCCGGGGTGGAGCCGTCTAGCGTGTAGAATATCTCCGCGCCTTCCACCGGATAGTCGAGCGCCACCGTCACGTTCGTCATGCTGAAGCCAGGCGGCGCCGAGAGGCTCGGCGCCGCTGGGCCGTCGATGTTGCCTTCCGGCAGCAGAAACGACACTTCCGAGACGTTGCAGTGGCCCTGCGCCGGACCCATGTAGCGGACGTAGCGGTAGAACCCCGCCACCGCGTCGTCGAAGACGACCTCGGTGATGGTGCCTGAGGTGGGACGCTCGGCGATCGTGTAGAGCGTGCGCGCGTCGGAGAAGTCGGGCGAGTTGGCGCCCTCGAACTTCCCGCCCACCATGCGCGCGGAATTGCCGGTGCGCGGCACGTACCTGACGCCAACTATCATCTGGGGCCGGCCTAGGTCGAGCCCCGTCCAGGCCGAGCTGTTTTCGATCGAATCGAAGAACGTGGCGGGGTCGCCGTCGAACACCTTGTTGCCCGTATCGCCTTGGTTGTCCCACGAGCCTTCCGTGCCGATCCACGTGCCCACGGCCTCGACGCGCGATGTGATCGTGAAGAGCGTCCATTCGCCCTTGCCGTTCGCGTTGACGCCGCGCACGCGGT
>JAFUDL010000526.1 GCA_017459225.1 Kiritimatiellia bacterium | reverse complement strand
TCTTCAAGAGCGGCGATCCCGCGAAGCGCGCAGCCGCGATCGTGCAGGCCGTCACGAACTGGCAGGATTCAAAGCTGCTCGCGAAACTTTCCGAGAATCTTGGCCCCGCAATGGTCGGCATCAATGCAGACGAAATCGAGACCATAATGGAAGAGCGCGGGAAGTAGTGTAATGTTGCCAATGTGAAAATGTTGCCAATGGCCAATACCCAATGGCCAATTGGAAAATGACAATCTTCATGTGGAGTCGCGTGATGAAAGTTGGAGTTCTAGCTGTACAGGGGGCGTTTGCCGAGATGGAGGCGTACTGGCGCTGGAAGGGTGCGGAGGTGTTCGAGATCCGGCAGCGCGCGGATTTGGAACGAGGCATGGACATGCTGGCGCTGCCGGGCGGCGAATCGACCGTGCAGGGCAAGCTGCTGAACGACCTCGGCCTATTCGCGCCGTTGAAGGAGCGCATCGACGGCGGACTTGCCGTGTTCGCCGTCTGCGCAGGGCTGATTCTGCTTGCGGAAAAGATCGAAGATCCCGGCAGCCGAGACGCCACTCGTCCGGAGACATGGTTCGGCGTTCTGCCCGTCACCGTGCGGCGCAACGCCTACGGTCGCCAGCTGGGCAGTTTCAGGACAGTAGGCATGTTCGATGGCCAACCGGATGTGCCTATGACGTTCATCCGCGCGCCGGCCATCACCGCCGTCTCGCCGGATGTCGGAGTGCTTTCAACCTTTGACGGCGCGCCCACCGCCATTCGTTGGCGCAACATCACCGCCTTCACTTGGCACCCCGAGTTAAATTATGGCCACTGATCACGAACCACTGATCACGAACCACGAAAATAGTGTATAATATACGCCGTTGTGAAATCCCTGTTTGACAAAGCGGCCGCCGCGCCGCGCTCGCTGACGCATCAGGAACTGGTCGCACTCTTGACCTGGCCTGATGCGAATGCGCTTTTTGCCGCCGCATACGAAGTGAAATGCCGCGAGATAGGGCGGTTCGTCTCGTTCAGAGGACTGGTGGAATTCGGAAACATCTGCGAGAAGGACTGCTACTACTGCGGAATCAGGAAGAGCAATGGCAATGTGCATCGTTACCGTATGGACGCAGACGAGATCGTACGCGAAGCCGAGTGGGCCTTCAAGGAAGGATACGGCAGTCTTGTGCTGCAGTCGGGCGAGCTGACTGGCGAGGCGAACGCAACGTTTGTCGAGAACGTGCTGCGACGCATTCACGCCTTCGGCGGAGACGATTTCGGCGTGACGATCAGCCTTGGCGAGCAGAGCGAGGAAACGTACCGCAGCTGGCGCGAAGCCGGCGCGCACCGCTATCTGCTGCGCATCGAGACGTCCAATCCAGAGCTGTACGCGAAGCTGCATCCTGCAGACCATTCGTGGGAGAGGCGGCGCGACTCTCTGCGCGCGCTTCGGCGCTGCGGCTACCAGGTGGGAAGCGGGGTGATGTCGGGCCTGCCTGGGCAGACGGCCGACGATCTCGCGGCGGACATCGAGTTCTTCGCCTCCGAAGATCTCGACATGATCGGCATGGGCCCGTACATCCCTCATGCCGAGACGCCTCTTGGAAAGGACGCGCCCTGGACTCCCGAACTGCGCAAGGAGCGCCTGGAGCTAGGTCTTCGCATGATCGCCGTCACGCGCCTTTATCTGCACGACGTGAACATCGCCGCCGCGACAGCTCTTCAGGCGCTTGATCCAGAAGGGCGCGAGAAGGGGCTTCTCGCCGGCGCGAACGTGATCATGCCCAATGTCACGGAGACTCGCTACCGCGCCGACTATCAGCTCTACGCAGGCAAGCCGTGTCTCAACGAAAACTCCTCGCTCTGCAGGGGCTGCCTCGAGCGGCGCATTGCCGCCATCGGCGAGACTATACTTTGGAACAGGCGCGGCGATTCGCCGCACTGGGGCAAACGATGAATGAGAAGTCATGAATTTGAATACGAAATTTGAGAGCCTTCGCAGATCATTGCGTGAGATCAGGAGCGCAGTTGTTGCGTTCTCCTCCGGAGTTGACTCCACGTTTCTTCTTCGCGTGGCGCATGAGGAGCTGGGCGACCGCGCGGTCGCAGTGACGGTTCGTTCGAGCACTTTCCCTCGTAGAGAGCTCGACGAGGCTGTTGCGTTCTGCCGCTCGGAGGGAATCCGCCACGAGGTGATCGACACGAGCGAGCTTGACATCCCTGGATTTGCGGAGAATCCGCCAGACCGATGCTACCTGTGCAAGAAGTCGATCTTTGGAAGGATCATTGCATTTGCGCAGACGAACGGATTTGCTGCGGTGCTGGAAGGGTCGAACATGGACGACGACGGTGACTACCGTCCGGGCATGCGCGCGATCAGGGAGCTAGGCGTGAGGAGCCCGCTTCACGACGCCGGCCTCACGAAGGCGGAGATTCGCGCGCTGTCGCGTGAGATGGGCCTTCCCACTGCTGAGAAACCCTCCTTTGCCTGCCTAGCCTCGCGTTTCCCGTACGGAGAGCGCATCACCGCCGCAGGGCTTGAGCGCGTGGAGCGCGCCGAGCAGTGGCTGAGGGATTCGGGTCTTGGCCTTACGCAGCTTCGAGTTCGTTCGCATGGCGACCTTGCGCGCATCGAGGTGCCGGCGGGCGACATCGCGCGTGTTGCCGCGCGTGCGGATGAAGTAGCCGCGGCGTTCAAGCGCTTCGGCTTCGCCTATGCCGCCCTAGACCTTCAAGGCTACCGCACCGGCAGCCTCAACGAAACGCTAAATTTTGACAGTGCACGCGAGGCTGTGGTATAATTTTGTGTGTCTGAAGTTTTTATTTGCTCATGAACAAAGCGCAGAAAACGATTATCGTCGCACTCGTGCCGTTGCTGGCATGGGGAGGAACTTTGATACCATGTCCTGATTGTGGGCGCGAGGTGTCGAAGCGGGCGCTGATGTGTCCGAACTGCGGCTGCAAGGGCGAGGTGATTGCCGAGGAGGCGGCACGGCTTGCGAAGGCCGAGGAACCGCCGCCGCCCGACGACGCGATCCTTGCCGATTTCGGTGACCGCAAGGAGCGCGCGACGCCCGTCATGTTCGGCGAGAAGCCCTACGCCGTTCTGCCGCTTGAAAAACTTGTCGGACTCAAGACGATGACGTTCTCGTTCGTCTCGACCAACGCGCCGATCAACTATGCGTCGATCGAGGTTGCTAACGCATTGCCGCTTGTCAGATTCGGGATAAGCGAAACGAACCTGATTTTCAAGGCGGAGGCCGATGTTGCGCCGAATCAGGAATGGCAGAAGATTTCACCGATGCGTCTCAAAAGGAACGCCGAGAAGATGTTGAAGGAAAGGACCGCGAAATGAAGAAGCTGATTGGAATCGCCGTGGCAATGTCCGCGCTGGCCGTGTGCGCCAACACGCCGCCCGCCATCACCAACGTGCGCGCGAGCCAGCGCGAGGGGACGAAGTTCGTCGACATCTACTACGATGCCGCCGATGCGGACAACGATCTCCTGAAGGTGCGCATCGAAATCTCCGACAACGACGGCGCGAAGTATTCCGTCCCGGCTTTTTCGCTCACGGGCGACATCGGCGAGGGAATCGCGCCCGGCACGGGCAAGCACATCGTGTGGGATGCGGGTACGGACTGGGACGGCGAGTATTCCGATCAGATGCGCGTCAAGGTGTTCGCCATCGACGCGCAGGGTTTCCCCGGCATGGAGTGGGGCAACGAGGTTCCGCCCGGCGGCTTCCTCATGGGACAGGACGGCGGCGCGGAAGGTAGCGGCCCCTCCCGCCACGTGAACATCCCGTGGAGCTACTGGCTCGGCAAGTACGAAATCACCGCTCAGCAGTACTGCGACTTTCTGAACGCGGCGCTTGTTTCAGGCTATGTCACGCGCAATGGGTCTACGAGTGAGGTTTACATTGAGAGTGGCATGCTTCCAGGATGTAACGACAAATACAAATTGTTGTCTATTGGCGATAGCGAAAGCATTCGTTGGAATGTGAATAACTTTGAGGTGGTAGGTGCTTCAACCAATAAACCAATTATTGTCACTCTGGTAGGGGCGTTAGCCTTCTGCCGTTACTATGGCTACGATCTTCCTACTGATGCCGAATGGGAAAAGGCTGCGCGTGGTCCGGATCATGATGATCAAGATGAGCATCTTGTCTATCCGTGGGGAAATACTATTAGTGGAGGGTACGCGAATTATTATAATTCAGGTGATCCTTATGAAAGAGGAAGAACTCCAGTTGGATACTATGATGGGAATCAAACACCAGTTGGTCCAGATACAATAAATGGATATGGCTTGTACGATGTAATTGGTAATGCGCCAGAATGGACGTGTTCATATTACCAATACATTTCATATCCATCCGTTTCATATCCAGTTGAGTCTTATGAGCAACAGGAGAATTTGTATTCTGAAAGAAATCGTAATATTGGGTTTAATGGTGACTATTATTATGTGACAAGGGGAGGTTCGTATAATGGTTCCGCGGAATCGCTTATGCTTTATTATAGGGCGGGTACTCCTAGTTATTCTGCAGCAGGTTTTAGAATCGCGAGGCGTTCTGTTCTTAATATCAGTTCGGCGAAGTTGCTTGGCAAGGAAACATTTGACAGTTGGAATACCTTTACGAATACGACTGGTTCACTCAATGTGAGTTCAAGTATTGGGCAATGGGTTGTATCAAACACGGTTTCTTGTGTTGAATCGAGTGGAAATAAGTACATTCGATTCGCTAATGGAAGCCGAGTGTATCTGCCAGCGTTAAATGAAGATGTGATGTTTGTAAGGTTTAAGGTGGTGCAGATGTCAGGCAACTGTCTTTATTTCTACACGGTGTTGAATAATGGTTCAACTTGGAATAATCGGTTCACTTTTTCTAACGATAGTATGGTGTCGCGCTCTCTAATTGCAAAAGAACCGAATGCGGAAGGGTTTTATTTTCAGGTTGATGGAAGTGTTGGCATTGACGACCTTGAAATCTGGACGATACCACGAGCGGCAGGCGAGTGATTTATGCTGACGAAGGATGACATAAGGCGGTTGCTCACCAAGAGCGAGACGGATGCCGTCGAGTTCAAGTTAGCGAAGGGCGGTGTGCCGGCTTCGTTCTGGGAGTCGTACAGCGCATTCGCAAACACCGACGGCGGCGTTATCATTCTCGGCGTCAAGGAGGATGGCGGAAAGCATTCGGTTGTCGGCGTCGCCAATGCCAACAAACTTGTGGCGGATGTCTGGAACGCGGCGAACAATCCGCAGCGCGTGAGTGCGAATGTTCTGTTCAACCATCAGGTGTACAAGGTTGATTGTCAGGGGAAGACGCTTGTCGTCGTTGAAGTGCCGCGTGCCGAGCGGACGGAACGGCCCGTCTATGTCGGGCACGATGTCTTTCGCGGAACGTTTCGTCGCAATGGCGAAGGCGACTACCATTGTTCGAAAGAGGCGGTCGAGGCGATGATTCGCGACAAGTGTCCCGAGACGGCCGATACGTGTCTGATGGAGGATATGACGATCGCCGACCTGAACCAGGAGTCGATCGCACGCTATCGCCTGATATTCGGACAGTCGAAGCCGGAACATGCATGGACTCGGATTCCCGACGACGAGTTTCTGGTGAAGATCGGTGCGGCGCGTAAGGACACCAAGGGCGTGGTGCGTCCGATGCTCGCCGGCCTCATCTGCTTCGGCGATTTTGTGACGATATCGAATGTGCTCCCGAATTACTTTCTCGACTACCGCGAAGGTGTCGCGGATGGGTCGCGCTGGACGGATCGCGTGGCCGCGCATGACGCGACGTGGAGCGGCAACATCATCGACTTCTACTTTAGGATATACGACAAGGTCACGTCGTCGGTGAAGGTTCCGTTTCGGCTTGACGAACGGGGGCTGCGCATCAACGAGACGAAGGTCCACAAGGCGTTGCGCGAATTGCTGGCCAATGCGCTCATCCATGCCGACTACCACGGGCGGCAGGGCATCGTCATTGAAAAGCGATTCCGCAGGCTTATGTTCCGCAATCCGGGCTGTCTGCGCATGTCAAAGGAGGCGGCGATTGGAGGCGGCAGAAGCGACGCGCGCAATTCCCGCATCTTCAACATCTTCGCGTTGATCAACATCGGCGAACGCTCGGGCACGGGGCTTTCTGACATCTACTCAATCTGGAAAGAATATGGCTACGAAGAGCCGACGATAACGGAAACCTATCAACCAGACCAGACAACAGTGACGGTTCAGATCGAACTTGAGGAAGATGCAGCAACTCCCCAAGAAAATGCGGGTGCTACCCAAGAAAAAACAGGCACTACCCAAGAAGTGGCACCAAAAACTGGAGAAGTGGCATTAAAAGTGGCACCAAAAACTGGAGAAGTGGCACTAAAAGTGGCACCAAAAGACGGCGAGGCGACACCCAAAAAAGTTGAAGAAGAGGTTTGTCAAGCTGTGAACGCTGCTTTCCCCACGTTACGAGATGGAATCGCCGAAAAATGCGCAAAGATGTATGTTCACATGAGAGATTCTGGTGGCTCAAATAGTAGTTTGGCGAGGGAATTAGACATTCCATTGCGGTCAATTATCCGATATCAAGAGATATTGAAACAAGCCCATGTGCTTGAGCATGTGGGACCGGCAAATGGAGGCGTCTGGAAGTTCTTGATATGAGAGGCGTTGTTGCCAGCGTGATTGCCTTGATGGGCGGTGTTATCTTTGCCGATGATGCCGTATCGCCGGCGTTTACCTTTGACGCACGATACAAATCAAGCGGCGTCACGCCTGATGCCTGGGTGAGCTATGAGGCGGAGGGGTTCTCGTCACGGTTCAGCGCGGCGACGGTGACACGTGCGGCAGATGTTAACGACAACGGCATACCGGATGAATGGGAATCGCGTTACGGGCTTGTCGGCGACAATGTCGATGCGGCGGCTGACCAAGACGGAGACGGGCGGACGAACCTTGAAGAATACAATGCCGGCACGAACCCGATTGTTGCGGAGGATTATCTTGCGTCAGTTGCCACAAGCGGACGACATGTTGTCGATACATGGATTGAATCATCGGCCGTTGGCGGATGGGACTTGGTGGAAGTGTGGGGGCTTTCGGGGCTTTTCATGGCCAACACGGCAGGACGCGCGCTTGATGCCGACAAGGATGGTCTGCCGGACTGGTGGGAGACTTTATATGGCTTGAATCCAAATGTCGCCGATTCGCATGTCGATTCGGATGGCGATGGAAGAACAAATCTCGAGGAATACAACGCGGGGACGAATCCGATTGTTGCGAACGACTGGACGAATTCCGTTTCAGAAAGCAACGATGCTTTTGAAACCGATACACGAGTTCTTTACATCGGCGGTAATCCGACGTTCGACACAACGTTTGCAGTGGTCAAAGTTTCCAACGGTTTCATTTGCGATACCGGCGGACTCTACTACGACTGGGATGGTGATGGTATTCCCAACTGGTGGGAAGCGCGTTTCTCCCGGAACGGATCTAAGATTGGATTGGACGCATCAGCCGATAATGATAGCGACGGTATGTCCAACTATGGTGAGTTCGTGGCATACACCAATCCTACCAACAGTAATTCGAAGTTTGCAATTTCGATTGTGCCAATCACTGAAGCGCCGCCGAACATTGAGCTGCAATCTGCGGTTCGGCTCCTTGCCGTCGGTCGTCGACCATCGAATGGTGTGGGCACAACGAACTTTGCGTTGAAATGGCAAACAGTCAAAGGGCGTGTCTATTCTGTATATATGACGCATAGTTTGTCCGATGGTTGGCCGGAAACTCCAGTAGCGGAAATCGCCGGAACAGGAGATGTACAGGAATATGTGCCAGGACAGAGGGCGGCGGCACAATTCTTCAAGGTAACGGTACGTCTTGCCGATTGAATGGCAGGTGGGAGAGAAAGAAGGAAGGTTATGGAGCTGCATAGTATTGCAAAATATGAGGCATTGGCGCTGTTGAGGCCAGAGCGGCGCGGGGAGCTGCGCGAAAGGGCGCACGAGGTGACGGAGCGCTGCGTGGAGAAGCGTTTTGACTTCTGCTCGATCATCAACGCGCGATCAGGACGCTGCAGCGAGAACTGCAAATGGTGCGCGCAGTCCGCGCACTGGAAGACCAATTGCGAGACATACGGCTGGGTGGGAACCGAGGCGTGCGTGAAGGCCGCGCAGGAGGCGGCGGCAAACGGCGCCGACCGCATCGGCATCGTCACGTCGGGCAGATGCCTCTCACACGATGATGTGGAGAATGTATGCGTGGCTTTGCGCGCGATGCGCACAGCCGTGCCAGAAATCTGTCTCTGCGCCTCGCTCGGACTCCTTTCGGAAGACGACCTCGTGAAGCTCAAGGCCGCAGGACTCCAGCGCGTCCACTGCAATCTTGAAACGGCGCCGTCGCTCTTTCCCTCGCTCTGCACCACGCACACGACTGCGGATAAACTTACCACGATCCATGCGGCCAAGCGGCTTGGTTTCCAAATCTGCTGTGGCGGAATCATCGGCATGGGCGAGACAGACGAACAACTCGTGGAATTCGCCTTTGCGCTCAAGGAGATTGCGCCTGATTCGATTCCCGTCAACGTGCTGCATCCGATTGAGGGGACTCCCCTTGGTGATCGCGGCATCCTCGACCCGGAGCGCGTGGTTGATTCGGTGGCGGTGCTGCGGCTCGTCAATCCCTCCACGCCGCTCCGTTTCGCCGGCGGACGCCGCGACATGAGCGACGAAACGGCGGCGAAGTGCATCTACGTGGGAATGTCGGCCGGCATTGCGGGGCCGCTTCTCACGACTCCCGGCGCAGATTTCGACGATGACCGGTCTCTTGCCGTTCGGGCGGGCTTTTCCGTCGGCCGGTGATGGGGCGCATCTGCGTAAAATTCACCGCAGCGCTTTCCGCTGAATTGAAAGAAAACAACTTGTTTGAAACAACTTGCCTTTGGCGCGCGGGCTAACTCGCCCGCGCCCATTTGCCGATTCTCAAACTGCCACGATTCTGAATGTTCAAGGTGCACCCGCAGGACAATGT
>JAFUDL010000525.1 GCA_017459225.1 Kiritimatiellia bacterium | reverse complement strand
TTCCGCGACGGACTTGAGGACTACTCCTACGCCCTTGAGCTCGAGCGACGGCTCAAGGAGCGCGGCGCCTTCGATCCCGCATGGGCCGCCAAGGCACGTGCGCTTCTCGCCGTGCCGAAGGACGTGATGGACACCATGACCAACTACACGGGCGATCCCGCCGCAGTCCTCCGTTGGCGCGATGCGATGGCCGACCTCATAGAGTCCAGACCGTGAAAAAGCAGATGCGGCTTGCGCTGTGACCATTATATGGTATAATTGACGGCATGAATTTTTGCATAGCCATACCATATTCGCAGGACGAGGTCTTTCAGCATTTCGGAAAGAGCTCGCAGTTCAAGATTTACACCGTGGCCGACGGAGCGGTGGCGTCCACAGAAGTGCTGGACACTGCCGGCGTGGGCCATGAGGATCTTGCGCTCTGGCTCGTCCAGCACTCGGTGCAGGCCGTGGTGTGCGGTGGCATAGGTCCGGGCGCGCAGGGCGCCCTTGCGGCCGCGGGCATAGCTGTGTTCGCAGGCGTTGAGGGCGCGGCGGACGAAGCGGCGCGCAGACTTCTCGCGGGCGAGCTGGCGCCTGCAGGCGGAGCTAACTGCCATGGCGGCGGCTCTTGCTCGCATTGTTCAAAAAGCGGCTCCTGCGGCTGTCACTGAGGTCGCGTGCCGTGCTTGAAGTCCGCAACATATCCTTTGCCTGGGGGCGCAAGCAGCTGCTGGAGGACGTGTCGTTCACCATCGCGCCTGGCGAGGTGGCCGTTCTGGCGGGTGCGAACGGAGCCGGGAAGACTTCGCTCATGAAGGTGCTGGCCGGTCTGTGCATGCCGTCGGGCGGAACGGTGGCGGCGGACGGTGTGGACATTTTCGCGAATCCGCTTCGCTACCGACGGATGATGGGCTATCTTCCGGAAAGCGCCCCGGCCGATCCCGACATGACCGTGCGCAGCTACCTGCGCTACCGCGCGAACCTGCGCGGCGAGATGGCGAAGAAGATCCGCCACCGAGTGGCGGAGGCGATGGACCTGTGCGGACTCGAAGAGAGCGCCGGCGCGTTCATCGGGTCGCTGTCGTTCGGCCTGCGCAAGCGGGTGGCGCTTGCGGACGCTCTTCTTCTGCGGCCACGCTTTCTTTTTCTGGATGATCTTCTTGCGGGACTCGATCCCGTCACGCGCGAGATGTTCGGCCGCATACTTGCTGCGATATCGTCCATAGCCGCAGTCGTGGTGAGCGGGCACGAGATAGACGAACTCGCCCGCTGGGCCACCAAGTTCTACGTGATCAAGGAGGGCCACGCGCTCGGCGCCAAAACCGCATCCGGCGCCAAGATGCTGCTTGGCCTTACGCCGCGCGCGAAGGGTGGTGCCGCATGACGCGCGCGATACGAGTGGTCTTCGCCCGCACGTTCGGGCGCCTTGCGCCTTCACCGACGGCGGCGGTGGCGGTGGCTGGCTTTCTCGCTCTCGCAGGAGGTTTCTTCACGCGCGCGCTGATGCGCGGCGATGGCGGCGCAACGCCCGCCGCCGCGGTGTGGGCGCTCTCCGCGGTGCCGTTCCTGCCGATTCTCGCCGCGCTCCTCACGATGCGCCTGATAGCGGACGAACGGGCGAGCGGCAGGCTCGACCTCGTGCTGACGGCGCCTATCCAGGAGCGCGACTTCGTGCTGGGCAAGTTTCTTGCCGCATACGCAGAAACCGCGATGGCGCTAGGCTTCTATCTTCTTGTTCCGCTCATGGCGCTCAAGATGTGCGCGCCTGCCCTTGCCGACGACCTCACGTTCGCATCGTTCCTTCCGGCAGCGTTTGCGCTGCTGATGCAGGCGGCGCTGTGGTGCGCGACGGGTCTTCTTGCAAGCGCGTGCTTTCGCCATGCGGCGGCCGCGGCGTTTGCGTCCCTCATCCTCATGCTCGCTTTGCCGCACGCGATCTTCTGGGTGGCAACGGCGTGGTCGCCGGTGCTTCGCGCGCGCGTTGCGTCCATTCCGTTCGAGGCGCACGTGGTGGACATCGCCACGGGGCTTGTCTCGTTCTCGGCTCTTGCGTTCTATGCGTCGCTCACGCTATTCGCGCTCTTCGCCGCCACGAGAGCGGTCGCCGCCGAACGCCTTCGCGGGCGAGCGGGACGCGGCCCCCGCGCGGCCACCGCGGGAGTGGCCATGCTCGCCTTCGTCTTCGCATGCAGGGTGGTGGCGTTCGCGATGCGTCTCGACTTCTCCTTCGAGCTGCCCATGCACTCAGGCGGCGCTAAGGCGTCGGCCCGCACGTGCCAGCTGCTCGCGGAGGCCCATGGCGACATGCGCATCACGTGCTTCCTCGCGCGTCAGGCGCCCGAGTTCCGCGCCGTCTCGCGCCTTCTGCGCGGACTCCAGACCACGTCGCGGCGCGTGGGCGGCGCGCGACTTGCGGTGGACTATGTGGATCCGCGCTGGGAGCTCGGCCGCGCGCTCGACCTCGTTCGAGCCGGTGCGGAGGAGGGCTCGCTGGTCTTCCGCCGCGGCAACCGCCGCATCACGCTGCCGCTGAGGGATCTCTTCCCCGCATCCACCAACGTCGCCCGCGCTGTTGGCTCGGACGCGCTCGTCGCCGGCGAGTCGGTATGCGCGTCGGCCCTGCAGCGACTTTCCCTGCCGACATCGCGCGAAGTACTGTACTGGACGACCGGACACGGCGAGGCGACGTTCGATTCGTATGATCCCATCTACGGCCTGAGCGACATCGCCCGCGATCTGCGCCGCGAGGGATACGCCCTTGAGAAGCTGGACCTTTCGTCCGTGCCATCAGTGCCTGGCGACTGCGCGGTGCTCGTGGTGGCTGGCGCGCGCGAGCCATTCGCCCGCATGGAGATCGCACGCCTTGAAGGGTGGCTCCGCGGCGGCGGGCGACTGCTCGTGCTGGCCGCTCCGGGTCCAAACGCCGGCGCAGGCGCGCTCCTTGCCGACATGGGCGTGAAGATACTTCCGTACACTGTGATCTCGCAGAGCACCTTCTCGGGAACCGACGTGGTGGCCAGGGAATTCGCCGAACACCCCATCACGCGTCCACTTGCAGGCAGCACCGCCATCTTCGAGGCTCCGATTCCGATAGCCCCGTCCGCCGCCGCGCAGGCCGAAGGAACTACGTTCACCGAGCTTGTGCGCACCGATGACACGGCCTGGGGCGAAAGCGAACCAGCCACGCGTCCCTGGACGCGCGACGCCACCACCGAGCCAGGAGGCCCCCTTGCGCTCGCAGTTGCCCTTGAGCGCGGCGGCATGGCGCGCGACGTGGCGCTGCGCCCCACGCGCATTGTGGTGGTTGGCGACGCGTCGTTCGTTGCGAACGGCGCCCTCTCGCAGCGTGCGAACGCGAACCGCGACGTGTTCCTCAACTCTCTTGCTTGGCTCGCCGGCCTTGACGCGCTGACCGCGCCGCGCACGCCGGGAAGCACGGTGGCTACGGGCATGGACCGCACGCGCTGGATGCGCTTCGGCTTCGCGAGCGCGCTCGTTCTGCCGCTCGTGGTGCTGGCGCTGGGGCTCGTCGCCGCATTCAGAAGGGGACGCTTCTCATGAACAACCGCCGC
>JAFUDL010000524.1 GCA_017459225.1 Kiritimatiellia bacterium | reverse complement strand
GCGAACCATCCGCGCGTCCCGGAGAAGATCCGCAACGAGGTGTCGCGCTGGGGTACGTGCAAGGACGAGTTCACGGACGGTTTCAGCGACGGCTGGCAGAAGCAGCTCTACGTGCGCGAGGCACGCCGCATGGTCGGCGAGTACGTGATGACCGAGGCGAACTGCCGAGGCAATGTCGTCGCTCCCCGTCCCATCGCGATGGGTGCCTATACAATGGACTCGCACCATGTGCGCCGCTATGTGACCGCAGAAGGCTATGTGCTCAACGAGGGTGACGTGGAAGTCGGCACCGATTCAAAGGGCAGGCGCTTCCCGCCGTACCCGATTGACTACGGCGCAATTGTGCCGAAGCGCGCGGAGTGTGCAAACCTGTTCGTGCCGGTGTGTCTTTCCGCGTCGCATATTGCATTCGGGTCGATCCGCATGGAGCCGGTGTTCTTCGCGCTCGGGCAGGCCGCCGGCACTGCGGCGTCCCTTGCCGTGGAGAAGGGCGTCGCCGTGCAGGACGTCCCCTACGGCGCGCTTTCCGGGCGGCTGCGTGCCGACGGACAGGTGCTGAAGTTCGTTCAACCCAAAAAGTAAGGTGGCACACTCGGCTTCGCGGACAATCCCAACGCCGACAAGGTCGCGGCCGTCGGGGACCAGCCGTTCTCCATCAGCCACGACGCCGCGCTGGAGCGCCTTGTCGTCTCCGCCCTCGTGGCGGACGATCTGCCCGCCGCGCCTCCGAGCTCCAGACACTTGTCTGCGACTTCGCCGACATGGCGGAGAAGGCCTCAGGTCTCGCTGTTCCGCCGCGACCTCATCCCCCACATCGCCAAGCCCGGCTGGTTCGAGGAGTGAGAACATCGTTTACTGCGACCGCCGATTCGGTCGCAACAAGTTGCGACCCTCCCGTCCTGCGCCCCAACGATTACAAAAACAGGATTGCATTTTGCCCGCTGGTTTGGTATTTTAATTACATTTCAGAGAGACAATAGGAAAGTACAATGAACAAGATCAATTTACCGCCGCGCGGTGCGTTTTGGCGGATGGCAAAGTTGGCAGGTTTGCTGCTGCTGCCGCTTGCAGCAATGAATGCCGCGGCCGTGAATTTCCCGGTTGGGACCCACCTCATCAAAGGGACGCTGAAGGACTGGCAGAACAAGGTGCTGACGTCGTCCGCCGCCGTGACGATCCAGGCCGTCGCGACGAACGGAACGGTCATCGCCTCCGCGAAGGTGGCGGATCCGACGGCGGACGGCTACACCTTCCTCTTGCAGATTCCGCTCTCCTCGACGGCCACCGATTCCACGGTGGTCGTCGGCGACACGCTCAACTGCGTCCTCGTCCAGGAGTCGGGGCTCTCCCTCGCCGCCAGTCCGCTCGCCGTCGGCGAGGCGAATGCCGTCTCGACGGTCTCCCTCGCGTACGTCAACATGAAGAACTACACGTCGACCGACGGCACGGGCACGACGGCGAGCGTCCCGGCGGAATACGTCGATACGATCGCCGCGTGGATGGAGGCCTACGAGATCGAGGGCGACTACGATCCCTTCGCGGACTACGACAACGACGGCGCGTCGAACTACGCCGAATACCGTGCGGGGACGAATCCCTTTGACGCGACGGACAAGCTTGCGATCACCGCCTACTCCGCGCCGCAGAACGCTCCCCATGCAATCAGCTTCGAGTACGCCGGCGGTCACGTCTACGGCGTCGCCACCACGCTCTCGCTCACGAATCCCCAGTGGGCGACGCAGAAGGTCAAGAAGACCGAGACGGACGCCGAGCGCGAGCAGGTGATGCCGTCCGCCGACGAGGATGACGTGGGCGTGGCGACAATCTACGTGGTGCCCGCCGAAGGCGCAAAGAGCCAGTTCTTCAAGTTGGAAGCGCGTTGACGCGCTTCCAACTTGAAGAAGTTGAAAAGTTGAAAGGTTGAAAGGTTGAAGGCTATGCCGGTTGAAAGGTTGAAGGGTTGAAAGATGGCGGTTTTCAAAACTTTTGAAGAGATCAATGCTTGGCAAAACGCCAGAGTTCTCGTCAAGGATATCTATGCGATGACGAGATGCGGAGATTTCAGCAAAGACTACGGGTTGAGAGATCAGATCCAACGTGCAGCGGTCTCCATTTGCTCAAACATTGCAGAGGGATTTGAGCGGCGAGGCAACAAAGAGTTCATCAATTTTCTCTGGATTGCCAAAGGCTCGGCCGCCGAAGTTTGTTCACAACTGCACAACGCGAGAGATCTTGGCTATATCACGGACGAAAAATTTAAAGGCATGTACGATTCTACAAAACAAATCGGAGGGATGCTGTTCAAGCTCATAACTGCTCTTTCATCTTCATCCAAAAGGACAAAACAATGAACTTTGCAAGAAAATTTTCTTCGGTCATGAAAAGGAACTTTTCAACTTTTCAACTTTTCAACCTTTCAACTCTGCTTGTCGCGGCGTTTTGCGCCGCGACAAGCAACGCGGCGCACATCGCCGAGACAATGACGCTCGCGAAGGGGTGGAACGCGATCTACCTCGAATCGACGCCGACGAACGCGGCGTGCGCGGACTTCTTCGCCGGCGCACCCGTCGCGCGCGTCGCGCCGTACCAGTCGGACGCCTACTCCTCAACGCGCCAGCTCGCGGACGACGGAACGGAGATCGCCCAGAAGCCGCTTTCCTACCGCGTGTGGGTTCCCGGCGACGAGACGGCCTCGACGCTGACCGCGCTCAGGGGTGGATGCGTCTACCTGATCTACGCGACCGAGGCCTGGACGAAGACGGACTTCCTCGGCGTTCCCGCCGCGCCGCGGCAGACGTGGCGCGCCACGTCGGGCGAGACAGGCTTCATGAACCTCGTGGGCGTATCGGCAGACACGGACGCCTCCGTCACCGCCAAGGCGTATTTCGGCGAAGGACCGTTCGGCACGGCGTCGGGCACCGCCTACCAGATTGCCGGAACCAAGACGGCCGCGCCGACGTTCCTTTCGCTGGGGCTCGCCTCCAGTCCGAAGGTGAAGGGCGGTCAGGCGTACGCCCTCTCGGCGACGAAGGACGGCGACTGGCCGGGCGTGATCGGCGTGCTGGGCGACGCCGTCGCCTTCGGCGCGGACGCGAACTACGCGTCGATCAAGGTCCAGAACCGCGGCACGAAGGCCCGCGCGTTTCGCATGTCGATCGCCGCATCCGCGGACGTGACGGAGCGCGTCCCTCCCTTGATGCGCCGCCTGCCGCGCGTCGACGCCATCCGCGCGCCGGGATACACGAACGTTGCCGAGTCGGTCGCCTGGGAGGTCGCGCTGGAGCCGAACGAAACCACGGAGCAGATCTTCAGCCTCGACCGTTCGCAGCTCGTGGCCGGAACGGCATACGGCGCGATTCTGGTGATCGAGGATCTCGGCGGCAGCCAGATGCGCGTCAGGCTGCCGGTCGCGGCGGCTGTCGGCTCCTCGGCCGCCGTCGCCTATCCGACCGGACTCTGGGTCGGCCAGATCGCGCTCACGCAGGTTTCAGGGATCGACGACGCGACGCCGGTGGCGGCCGGCGGAACGCTGAAGATGAACGTCATGCTGCACGTGGACGCGGACGGCGCGTGCACGCTTCTCCAGCGCGCGGCGCTGGGGGTCGACACGAACGGCACGGCGCGCCTCTTCAAGGAGTTTTCGAGCGTGCCGGCGGAGGTTGAAAACCCCCGGCGCCTCTCGATGGTGATGATGAGCGTCGATACGCCCGTCGTGGCGGCGGGGGAGGGGGCGAAGTTCGGCGACGCCGCCGGCTTCTCGTGGACCGTCGACGCGAAGGCGCGCGACAACCCGTTCCGCCACGCCTGGCATCCCGACCACGACGGCAAGAAGGCGGACTATTCGGGCGACGCGCCCTCGGGCGACGACTTCGGGAACTACGCGCAGCCGGTCAAGCCCGAGCTGTGGAGCATCTCGAACCGCCTCGACTTCTCCTGGCACGAGGATGGCATCGG
Organism: Kiritimatiellia bacterium; assembly: GCA_017459225.1. Classification (GTDB taxonomy): domain Bacteria; phylum Verrucomicrobiota; class Kiritimatiellia; order RFP12; family UBA1067; genus RUG572. Next base: position 1,019 of record JAFUDL010000524.1, on the reverse strand, counting down.
CGCGAAGCCCGTGAACTTCCCGTACAACGCCGACGAGACGACCTCGGGCGTCGTGACCTGGGAAGTGACGGGACTCGTCTCGAAGGGGCCGATCAAGTCTGTCGGCACGTTCTATCTCAGGCGCATTTTCAATGCGCGTGAGATAGAATAGTTGAAAGGTTGAAAAGTTGAAAGGTTGAACGATCATGAATTTTAAGAATCATATTAACAAGGAGGGCAAATCAATGCACTTCGCAAGAAGACTCTCTGAGAAGCTGAAAAGGAACTTTTTAACTTTTCAACTCTTCAACTTTTCAACTGCCGCCGCGCTCGCAGTCGCGGCGCTATTCGCCGCGGCAACTGCGAACGCGGACGTGCCGCAGGTGCTGACGTATCGCGGCGTGCTGCGGCGGACGGGCGGATACGAGCGCGCCATGTCGCTGGAGATGACGTTCCGCCTCTACGACTCGAAAGCGCCGGACACGGCGCTCTGGGCGCGGACGATGCGCGTGCCGGTGGATACGAACGGGGTCTTCTACGCCGAGCTCAGCGACGCGAACGGGAACGATCCCGACGGGATCGGCTACACGCTCGCCGATGCGATCGGAGCCATCAAGGGAACGCCAGAAATCGGCCTCACGCCGCCGGACGCGGCGGAGCTGAAGCCGCGGCAGAAGCTCGCCACGGCGCCGCGCGCGGCCCGTGCGGCGCGAACAAAGGCCGCGGACGTCGTCTACGCGCCCACCGGGGCCTACGCGCAGGGCGTGAACATCGACATCGCGGCCGTCGGCGAAGTGACGGTCCAGCAAGGCGCGTCGCTCGCGGCATTCCCGCCCAACTGCACCCTGACGAAGCTCGGAAACGGCCAGACGCGCGAGCTTGGCGGCGGCACGACGGAGATCACGGTGCGGAACGTGACGGCGGCCCGTCCGAACTGGCCGGTGAGCTTCGTGGAGCGCAGCTTCAAGTACACGACGCAGGCCGCGCCGTGCGACATGATCCTCACCTACGAGGGCGACGACGGCGCGTTCAACGTCCTC
>JAFUDL010000523.1 GCA_017459225.1 Kiritimatiellia bacterium | reverse complement strand
TTCGGTAGTTAGGTGGTTCAGTAGTTAGGTGGTTCAGTAGTTAGGTGGTTCAGTTGACCACCGCACCACCGCACCACCCGACCACCGCACCACCCGACCACCGCACCACCGCACCACCCGACCACCGCACCACCGCACCACCCGACCACCGCACCACCCGACCACCGCACCACCCGACCACCGCACCACCCCACCACCCCACCACCGCACTAGACACTAGGCACACCGCACTCAATATGCTATAATTCTGGCATGAGAAAAAGCACAATGATTTTCGCAGCGGCGGCCGTGACGGCGTTTGCCGCATTAGCAGATGAGCAGGCGGAGTTCGCGGACTCGCGCGTGAGGTCGATCGTGCCGCCGACGAAGGTGGTGGCGACGTCGCAGGGCCTTGGTGGAGCAGAGCGGCTGTGCGGGGCGCGCTTCGGGCAGGTGTCGGAAGGGGCGTTTCTGGCGGGGTCGGGTCCGGTGTTGAAGTCCGGCGAGTGGCTGCTGCTCGACTTCGGGCGCGAGCTGCACGGTTCGGTGCAGATCGGCAGCGGGGCCAGAAGCGGCAGGGGCGTGAAGGTGCGAGTGCGCTTCGGGGAATCCGTTGCCGAGGCGATGAGCGAGCTCGGCGAACGCGGGGCGTGCAACGACCATGCGATACGCGACGGAGTGATAGACCTGCCGTGGTTCGGCCGGCGCGAGATTGGCGAGTCGGGCTTCCGCTTCGTGCGCATAGACAACGTGGGAAGGGATGCTGCGCAGATAGAGTACGTGAGGGCCGTATCGCTGATGCGTCCGATGAAGAGGCTAGGCGCGTTCCGCTCGTCCGACGAGCGGCTCAACGCAGTCTTCGAGACTGCCGCGCGCACGGTGCATCTCTGCTGCCAGGACTACATCTGGGACGGCATAAAGCGCGACCGTCTAGTCTGGATGGGCGACACGCACCCCGAGACGATGAGCGTTCTCGCGCTCTTCGGCGATGCCGACGTGCTGCCGAAGTCGCTCGACTACATGGCCGCCACCACTCCCCCCTCGAGGTGGATGAACGGCATGCCCACCTACACGCTGTGGTGGATCAGGAACGTGGCCGAATGGTATCGCTACACTGGCGACGTCGCGTACCTGAAGAAGCACGCCGCCTATCTCTCAGCCACGTTCGACCATGTGCGCAGCGGGATGAGGAACGGCGAGTGGAGGGCGGGCAACTTCCTCGACTGGCCCACCAACCACAACGGTCCCGGCGCGACGGCCGGCACGCAGGCGCTCGCGCTCATGTGCGCGAGGGATACCGCGTTCCTTGCGGACGCATTGGGCGACGCGGCGCTGGGAGGGAAGGCGCGCGCGCTTGCGGCCGAGCTCGAGAAGCTGCGTCCTGACCCGCACGGCGCGAAGTCCGCCGCCGCGCTTCTCGCGCTCTCTGGCCTGCGCGACGCGAAGGAGATGTTCGCGACTACGCTCGGCCGGAACGGGCACGCAGGAGTCTCCACGTTTTACGGCTACTACATGATCGAGGCGATGAGCGCGGCGGGCGAGCAGCAGCGCGCGCTCGACACGGTGCGCGACTACTGGGGCGGAATGCTCGACATGGGCGCTACGAGCTTCTGGGAGGACTTCAACCTCGCCTGGACCAACAACGCCTTCCGCATCGACTCGCTGGCGGTGCCGGGGAAGAATGACGTTCACGGCGACTACGGCGAGTTCTGCTACAAGGGCTTCCGCCATTCGCTGTGCCACGGGTGGAGTTCTGGTCCAGCCGCGTGGTGCATTGCGCACGTGCTGGGGGTGCGTCCGACAGGCGTTGGCTGCAAGTCGTTCGAGGTGAAGCCGCAACTTGGAGATCTCAAGTGGGCCGAGGGCGCGTACGCGCTGCCGGGCGGGCGTTCGCTCAAGGTGCGCGCAGAGCGCGCGGCCGATGGCACAGTGCGCACAACCGTCGACGCTCCTCCAGGTGTGACCGTAGATCGCAGCACGCGCTAGGCACTAAAAACCCTTGCGCTCTGATTGCGTTTATAGTATCATACGGCGCCAAGGAGAACTAGAGAGATGAGTGCAAAAGACGACATTCCCTACAAGACATACCTTGCCGAGAACGAGCTGCCGAGCGCGTGGTACAACATCCGCGCCGACATGAAGAAGAAGCCGGCGCCGCTTCTGAACCCGGCCACGCTCAAGCCCGTGACGGCGGAGGAGCTGGAGCATGTGTTCTGCAAGGAGCTTGTGAAGCAGGAGCTCGACGAGACAACGCCTTTCATTCCGATTCCTGACGAAGTGCAGAAGTTCTACCGGATGTTCCGTCCGTCGCCTCTCATCCGCGCCTACTTCCTCGAGCGCGCGCTCGGTACGCCCGCGAAGATCTACTACAAGTTCGAGGGCAATAACACATCGGGCTCGCACAAGCTCAACAGCGCCGTCGCGCAGGCTTACTACGCGAAGGCGCAGGGCCTGAAGGGCGTCACCACCGAGACCGGCGCTGGACAATGGGGCACTGCGCTCTCGATGGCGTGCGCGTTCTTCGGGCTCGACTGCCAGGTGTACATGGTGAAGTGCTCGTACGAGCAGAAGCCTTTCCGCCGCGAGGTGATGCGCACGTACGGAGCGGACGTCACGCCGTCGCCCTCCATGAAGACCAAGGTGGGCCGCGCCATCAACGAGGCGCATCCCGGCACGACGGGCTCGCTCGGCTGCGCAATCTCCGAGGCGGTGGAGGCTGCGGTGTCGCAGGAAGGGTACCGCTACGTGCTTGGGTCCGTGCTTGCGCAGGTGCTGTTGCACCAGTCGATAATCGGTCTCGAGGCGAAGTCGGCGTTCGACAAGCTGGGAGTTAAGCCGGATCTCATCATCGGCTGCGCGGGAGGCGGGTCCAACCTCGGCGGACTGATTGCGCCGTTCATGGGCGAGAAGCTGCGCGGCGAGGCGGACTACAGGTTCATCGCGGTGGAGCCGGCGAGCTGCCCATCGCTCACGCGCGGACGCTACGCGTACGACTTCTGCGACACGGGCAGGGTGTGTCCGCTCCAGAAGATGTACACCCTCGGCCACGACTTCATTCCCTCGGCGAACCACGCCGGCGGACTTCGCTACCACGGCATGAGCGCCACGCTCTCGGAGCTCTATGACCAGGGCCTGATGGAGGCGCGTTCGGTGGAGCAGACGAGCGTGTTCGCCGCCGCGGAGCAGTTCGCGCGCGTGGAAGGCATCCTGCCAGCGCCGGAGTCGAGCCACGCCATCCGCGTTGCGATCGACGAGGCGCTCAGGTGCAAGAGGGAGGGCAAGGAGGAGACTATCCTCTTCGGCCTCACCGGCACGGGATACTTCGACATGGTGGCCTACCAGAAGTACAACGACGGCTCGATGTGCGACTACATCCCCAACGACGCCGATCTTGAGGCGAGCTTCGCCAAGCTTCCCCGCTGCGAGTGACGTGGCGTTCCCGCGCGCCGTGCGCGCGCCGTGCGTGTGCTTCGCGCGGCGCGCAAAACGGCGCGCAAATGTTTTTCCGCGCTTTTTTTCGCCTTGCATGCATTATGCGCTTGCAAATGCCGAAAAAAATAGTATCATATCAAGCAAGCAAACGGTGACTGCGCCGTCGTACGGTGCGCCGTGAGCGAACAAAAAAAAAGGACAGACACATGGCTACCACCAAGAAGGCTCCTGCGAAGAAGGCCGCCCCTGCTAAGAAGGCTCCCGCCAAGAAGTGCGGTTGCTGCTGCTCGACGAAGAAGGCGGCTCTTGCGAAGAAGGCGGCTCCCGCGAAGAAGGCGGCTCCCGCCAAGAAGGCCGCGCCTGCGAAGAAGGCGGCTCCTGCGAAGAAGGCTCCGGCCAAGAAGGCCCCTGCCAAGAAGGCGGCGAAGAAGTAAGTTCCTCCCCCGAGAGCAGTTCCCAAAACTGCCGGAGCTTGCCCGTGCCGATCGGCGGGCAAGCTCTTTTTTAACGGGGGAAACGGCGCAGACAGACGAGCGTGGACTATGGGCGAGATTCTGCATCAGTACCGCTTTGTGGCGGTGGTGGCGCTCTTGGGAATCGCTGCGGTGCTTGCGATGGAGAAGGGCAGGCTGCCTCTTGCGCTGCGCGGAATCAGGAAGGTGATGGGCCGCGACGCCGGATCGGGCGAGACGCCGCGCGGCGAGGAGCGCAGAGGAGTGCCGGCGTGGAGACGCGCGCTTGCGTTTGCGCTTGTGCTGGCGGCGTTCGCGATCGCGGTTCTGTGACCGAGCGAGACTAGAGACGATTTGAGTTGATGCACCATGAGGAATGCAATGCAAGAGTGGAAGTTCAGGCGCAGCGAGTTCAGGCGGCCACCGGCCCAGCTTGAGCACGTTGACGCGACGATAAGGTTCTTCGAGGACCGAGTGGAGGCGGAGGGCGTGCTGCACCTCGTGGCGCGCGAGGCCATCGGCGAGATGCCGCTCGACTGCGACGGCGCGAAGGTGCCGTACGCTCTCGACCGCGAGTATGCGCCGGGCGAGCGCTTCACGGTGAAGGTGAGCCACGTGTCGCATCCCGACGGCGTGCGCCTCGAGGGCATCTACCGCGACGTAACGCCGGGCGGCGCGCCGCAGCAGTACAAGAGCCAGTGCCAGCAGTTCGGCTTCCAGCGCATACTTCCGATCGTTGACGACTGCACGGCGAAGTGCACGTTCCGCACCACGCTCGAAGGCGACGAGCGATACACGCATCTCATCTCCAACGGCGACCTCGTGGAGAAGAGGTCCGCAGGACCAGGCCGCATGGCGTGGACCTACGAGAACCGCAAGCCGATGGCGCCGTATCTCTTCATCGCGTGCGCAGGCACGTGGGACGTCCTATCCGACAGCGTGACTTATCCCGACATCGGCAAGACGGTGAAGCTTGAGTACCTCGTTCCGCCGGGCCACGTTGACGGCGCGCGCGTTCCGATGGAGATTCTCAAGAAGTCGATCATCTTCCAGCACGAGCTCACGGGCTTCGTGTATCCCTACGAGACGTACCGCACCATCTGCATGGAGAAGTCGCTCTACGGCGGCATGGAGAACACGGGCAACACCACGATCGTCACGCAGGCCGCGCTCATCGACTCGTCGATATCCGACGCGCGGCTCGTCTATGCGCACGGCGTGATCCCGCACGAGTACGAGCACAGCCACTGCGGCAGCGGCGTGACGATGGAGACGCCGTTCGACATGTGGCTCAACGAGGCGTACACCGTGAACGTGGAGCGCGCGTTCCTCGCGCGCGAGTTCGGCGCCGCGTTCACGCGCGCGATGGACGTGGCGGGGCTGCGCATGGACGGCGGCGCGCTCGCCGAGGACGAAAGC
>JAFUDL010000522.1 GCA_017459225.1 Kiritimatiellia bacterium | reverse complement strand
GCCTGTTCACAACGCACCAGCACCTACTGAGAGGGGGCTTCAAGCACTCTAACCATCATTTCATTGCATGAACCGACCCACACTCATGCACGAAGCCTCAAAAAAATGGTAAATTATAAATCGGCATTCAGGGAAGTAGGTTTCCTTGAAGCGGAGATTTGCAACAAAAGGAGCATTGTATGTCATTCAAGTTGTTGAAAAGTGCGGAGGATGCGCTTCGTCGTGTCCGCATCGGGAGGTTTGCGCTTGCCGCGGCCTTGATCTGCACGGCGGCGTCCGCGCTGGCGACCGACCTTGAGGACTACTACCTCCGCCACGACTTTTCAAGCGGCGCGAGGGAGACGTCCTACGGTCCAAACAGTTCCGCGACGAAAGACATAGGTTCGGCCACGGCGACGGCGGTTTACGGACCGGACGGCGCCGACACCGCCGTACACCCCGGAAACGCTTGGAACGATATTTTCGGAAGCAACAACGCGTCAAGCCTCGTGAACTCCGACTGGTCCGTCGCCGCGTCCGTCCGCTGCGCACCGGTAGAAGGCGGCGTGGTATTCAGCCTTGGGAGAATGAACAATAACCTTAAAGAGGTCGTCTTGTGCTCTTCAAGCACGAACGGCAAACTCTACCTCAAGGTGCTGATTCGGTCTGGAAGCACACGAACGGTCGAACGCAGCACAGAGGCGACGGTCTCCGATACGCATGATGGCTACCATGCCTTCGTCCTCGTCTATAAAGCGACGGCGACGGGACAGGGAACGTTCACGCTCTACTTCGACGGCACTCAGGTCGCCACGGTCGAGGCGACGTCTTCCACGCCTTTCGGCAACGGATTCCAGTATGCGACTCTTTTGAGCACCACCCCAAGCGACTATCCTAACCTCGGATGCGCCAACGTTTCCGGCAACACGGCGCTGGCGTTTCAGGACATGCGCATCTTCACTTCCACGCTTACAGCGGAGGACGCCGCCGCATACGCTGCGCTCTACCCTACGGCGCTCCCCGCCTTCACGGAGAATCTCGACCAATACGCATACGTCCAGTCTTATGGCGCGAACGGCGTCGATACCGGCCTCTACATGACCGATACGGACAAGTTCACGGCCGACTTCGCCTTTACCGATGTCTCCTACAAGTCGTGGCTCCTCGGTGCGGGCAAGAACGCCAACAATCAGACGCACGCCATCTATCTGAACGGCAGCAAGCAGTTGGCGTGGACGAACCGTGGCGAATGGTGGATGGCCACATGGCCGAGTGCCAAAATAGAAGGCACCTCGATTCTGGACACGCGCCTGAGAATGACGGTGAACTCCGATCTCACGGCTAGCGTCGTCGATTACGACAGCCGCGATACCAAGAGTTCCAAATCGACGAAGACCGCCACTTCCACCGGTCCGAGCATCGTCACCACGCATCTCTTCCGCGGCAACGGCGCGCTCATGGACAACAATGAACAGGCCTGCAAGGCGAAACTCTACTCCTTCGAGGTCGATGCCAGCGCGACTGCCATAACTCCGAGGGCGTTCTTCGCCCCGGCGCAGGACGCAAACGGCGCGGCGGGCTTCACAAACGTCGTGACGGGCACGTTCCATGGCGAGAGCATGGGCAGCCCCGCGAGCGCGCTTGCATTCTCTTCCGGCATCGGCCAGGCGAGCGACTACCGCTATCGCAGCGGAAAGTTCTATGCGCGCATCTATGCGATTTCCGCCGACGCCTCGAAGGGTCTTGTGAAGTTCGAGGGCGGCGAGGCCGCCGGAACGAACGCCCAGTTCACCGCGCGCGGAAGAACCGCGAAGATATCGGCGGTGCTGCCTTCGGGCGGGACGCCGCAGGTCAAATGGTCAGGCGACACTTGGGCCATCGTCGGCGGAACGGCAAACGACGCCACGATCACCGTGAAGAGCGATACGGCGATACGCCTTGTCGCGACGATTTCCGAAGCGCCGGTATGGAAGAACAACGATGGCACCGGTTCGCTCGACAGCGCGGAGAACTGGACGCGCGCGCCGGGAAGCGGCGAAGATGCCGTTCTTGAACTTTCCGGCGACACGGCGATAACGTGCGCCGAAGCAAAGACGTTCGGCAAGATGACGATCACCGGAGCGTATTCCGCCGACTTCTCCGGCGCGGATGTTGTTTCGTGTTCGAGCGTCGAGTTGGACGGCGTGACGAATCTCGTCACCGGCGGGATGCTGCATTTCGCGGCAATAAACTTGCCCGCCGCATGCACAATGACCATAACCGGCGCGGAAGGGCTTGGCGACGGCGGGCTGACAGGCACCGGTACGCTGATAATCGACCCGGGAGCCGGAAACACCTACACAATGAGCAAGAGCAATACGGGGTTCACCGGCGAGGTGATAGTCAAGAGCGGCGTCGCGAGATTCGGCGATGTCACGTCGTTCGGCCCTGTCGGACGCGCGGCGTTCATCCGTGTCAATGGAGGTGCGGCGCTCGACGAAGGCACAAAGATCTACTATTATCCGGACGGCGGCGAGAAGTTGAGCAAGGCGATACTCGAGGAAGGCGCAAAACTCCAGGCGAACGAAGGCTACAAGAACGCAGCCACCAGCGAACTTCAATATTCCGTTCTTACCACCATCAACCTGGAGGGAAACGCGACGGTTGACACTTCGCTCGGCATCGTCACGTTTGCGGAAAGATGGCATTACCATGCCACCGCCCTCAATCTCGGCGAATACACCCTCACGGTCACGGGAGGCAAGACGTTCGGAGTATCCCGCGCCACGATCACCGGCACGGGAACGATCGACATCCACGACGGCACGACCGTCGTCTCTACGCAAAGCTACTTCAACGACTACTCCACGACTTGCGCGGACGGCACGATTCGCATCCGCGAAGGAGGCAAGTGGCATCTCGCGTATTACTACAACAACGGCATCGCCCATCTTTCCGTGAAAAACCTCATTCTCGACGGTTCCGTCACGAGAGAGAAAGACACTTTCACCCTCGATGTGACCGGTTCGATCACCGGCAACGGAACGACGCCGATGCTGAAGATGGGCGCGGGCGCCGTGTTCAAGCCGACGGGCACCGGGTACCTCACGATCACCGAATCGCTGTCGGGGACGATGACGATCGACCCGTCGGAGCTGGACTTGTCGGGGGGTGGCACGATACCGCTGTTCAAGACAGGGACGGCGGAGATGCTGCCAGCCGAGAATGAGATTGCGTTTGCGGCGGGCGTTAGCAAAAGCGGGTGGAGACTCCGCAAGACCGCCGACGGCCTTGGCTACGACCTAGTACGCGACGCCTTCATGATACTTATCCGGTGACGTCCGGGCGTCATCTTCTGGCGAGGCTGATGACGCGTGCGTCTTCCGTCTCGCCAAGCGTGAACTTTACATGCCAGGCGTTCGGGGGTATCAGGTCGCCGGCGCGGTCGGGCCATTCGACGAGCAGAACGGCGCCACGGGCAAGATAGTCCTCCCAGCCTATCGTCAGCACGTCGTCCGCATCGTGGAGACGGTAGAGATCCATGTGCACCAGAAGCATCCGCTCCGTGGGATGCTCCACCACAATGCAGAACGTCGGGCTTGTGACGGCGCGCTTTGCCCCTAGAGCCGCGGCGAGGCCCTGCGTGAACGTGGTCTTGCCCGCGCCGAGATCGCCCTCAAGGCACACCACGTCGCCTGGCTTCAGCTCCTCGGCGAACTTCCGGGCCACCTCCCATGTGCCCTCCACGCTCGATACGTCGTATCTTTCCTCCATGCTCACCTCACTTCAGCCATCCAGCCTCTGCCATCTCGCGGAAGAACATCGGTAGATACTCGGGCGCAAACGCCGACGCGTGCGGCAGGCGCACAAGCCCCGGCAGATTCTCGGCGAGAAGCGACGACGAATCAAGAGGCTCTCTCTTGAACACGTCCAGATACGCCCCGGCGATGCGCCTTGCCTTCAGGGCCGAGGCGAGCGCCTTCTCCTCTATGGCGTTGCCGCGCCCCACGTTGACGATCACCGCGGTGCGCTTTATGCACCTGAACGCGGCGGCGTCGATGATGTCGTCCGTTCCCGTGTCGCCCGGCAGCGCCATCACAAGCCAGTCGGCCGCGCGCAGAGACTCCTTGAGCTCGCCGATGTTGCGCCGCGAGATTCCCTTCACCTCCACGCCAAGCGCCTCAAGCTTCGCGCCAATCGCGTGTCCAACGTGTCCATAGCCCAGAATCACCGCCTTCGTGCCCGCGACGAGCGAGCAGAACGGCGTCATCCCCACGCGCGGCCAGAGCACTCCCCTTCTCTGGAAATCCGCGGCCGCGTACAGCCCGCGCGCGTGGGCGAAGATGCATGCCACCACCGTCTCGCCCATGATGGCGCCGTGGAAAGTGCCGTTCACGCGCACAACGCCAGGCGGCAATTCGCCGTCCTTCGGCAGCAGTTCGCGCCCCGCGCCAGGCGTCGCGAGAACGCGCAGATGCGGCGCGCGCGCAAACCATTCCCTGCGAAACTCCCACACCACCGCGTGCGTTGCCTCGGGGAGCGCGCGCAGAAAGGCGCGTTCGCTCCTCACCATCTTCACCTCGCCGTGAGCGAGGCTCTTGAAGACGGCGAGGCTGCGCGCGTTCAGCCTGAACGCGCCTTCGGGCCAGTTGAGCCAGAGGAGGTAGCGGTTGGCGGACTTCACGAAAACGCCTTTTCGAAGGTGATCTTTCCGTTCGACGCGTTGTGCACGGTGACCACGAGCTTGCCGTCCGCCACTCTACCCTGGATCACGGAGGGATAGTACTGCTCCTTGCCGGGCACCACGTCGCACCCGCCGCCCACGAGCTGCGCCCATGAGCGCCCAGGCACTGGCGGAGAGAAGCGCACGTAGTGCTGATGGGCGCAGATCAGAAGCTGCAAGCCCGCCTTCTCGAAGAGCGGACCCCACATCCTCGCGCATGTGCGCTGCCACGACGCCCAGTTGTTCTTGTATTGCGGCGACTCGTCGTCGGGCGCGATGTCGCCCGGGTTCTGGCCGGGACGCGAATCCTCGAGCGGTATGTGGCAGAACGCCACCTTGAACTTCGCCGTCTTCACGGCAGGCGTCTCAATCGCCTCGGCAAGCCACCTCGTCTGCAGCTCGCGGTATTCCTTCATGCGGAATATGCCGGCGAAATGCTTGTTGGTGTCGAGCTTGTCCTCGCCCGTGTCGAGGCCTATGAGCGCGATGTCGCCGAGCCGCTG
>JAFUDL010000056.1 GCA_017459225.1 Kiritimatiellia bacterium | reverse complement strand
CAGAAGAACGACCTTCGCAGAGCGCGGGAGAAGATGCCGTTGCTCGTCATGCCATGCTCGCGCGGAGCAGACGCCGTGCGGAACGTGGCCTGCGCCACGCACGTCACCGCCGGAAACACGCTTTTCGCCGGACGGAACTCCATGCCGGCGAGGCGCGTGCGGCCGCGCCTTTCGAGCCCGGCGTATCCAAGCCCCGCCGCCATCACCATCAGATGCTTCATCAAAGAACGCCCTCCACGTCGAAATGACAGCGCACGCGCCCTGCGGCAGGGAGAGCCGCGAGCATGCGAGAGCGCTCAGCGCACAGCGACTCGAGCTCGGGACGAGCCGCGCCGTCAGTCAAATCATCGTTGATCTGGAACAGCACACCGTACGCAAGGCCGAACTCTCGCCATTCGGCATCGTCCGCTCCTGCGGCGATTGCGCCCAGCTGCGCCGCGAGGGCGAAAGCTTCGCCCGTCTTGCGCTCGCACACGGAAAGATAGGCGGTCTCGTCGAACCGCTCCGCCTTGAGCGGATTCGCCGCGGGCATCAGGAGGTCGTCGCCCTGTCCCTCGCAAAGGCGCACATGGCTTGCCACCGTGGCGGCGAGCATCTGCGGGGCGCTCTGGAAGCCGCTTTTGAGAATCAGCTCGTAGCCATGCGCCACAAGCCAGTCGCCCACGGCGATCGCCGCCGCAACGCCGTGTTCCTTCCACACGGTTGGACGGCCGTAGCGCGTCTCGTCGCCGTCCTGGATGTCGTCATGCACAAGCGACGCCTTGTGGAAGCACTCCACTGCGTCGCACACGTCCGAAATGTTGCCGCGCGAGAAGGCTTCATTGAAGCGCCAGCGCAGAAAGAGAATGGCCGGCGCCAAAAAGCGCGAAGAAAGGGATGCGCCGCCGCAGGCAGCGAACACCGCTTTGCAAAGACGCGGCCGCAATCTCTTGCCGCCGCGTCTCATGAAGTCAATCGCTATGTCTGCGACTGCTGCCATCCAAGGCCTTACTTGCCGAAGACCTCGATCTCAATGTAGTTGTTCACGGGCTCGCTGGACGAGCCGGCGGAATAGACGCGCACATAGCGGCCCTTGGTGAGCTTGGCGTCAACGGGACGGCCGTCGTTGCGCTCGCGGTACTCCTTGTCGGGACCCTTTCCGAGGCCGAGCTTGGAGGTCTGGTCGTGGTCGTTGTTGAAGATGGTGGTGATCTTGGTCTTGTCGGCGAACTTCTCATCGTTCGAGATCTGCATGATCACGTCCTTGTACACACGGTCGTCGCCCTGGTCGTGCCAAACGCAGATGGCGGAAATCGTGTGTTCAGCGCCGAGGTCGAGCTGCACCCACTGGAGTCCGCCGGGCAGCTGAAGCATGGCGGTGGCGTCGCATGTCTTGTCGCCGTCGACAACGTATTCGGGATCGCCGGTCACGGGCTCCTCGGAGGTGGTGACCTTGGTGTCCTCGTTCGTGAGCTTCTTGGTGTACTCGGGTTCGACCATGATCGGCGGACGAAGCTTGCCCTGGCCGCGGTCTGGCTCGAGGTTGTCGCTCTTGATCTCCTTCGGCGTGCCTGTGATGTGGGGCGGGGGCAGCTCGAACTTGATGGCCACCTTGTCGGCCATCACGGCAGTCGCACAGAGGGCCGCGCCCAGGAACAGTATCTTCTTCATTGTATTCTATCCTTTCCTTTCAGAAAACTTCGTGGTATTCTATCAAAAAACGGACGATTTGTCCACCGCCTCAAATGGCGCGCAGACGCTGCACGGCGAGGGCGATGTCGGCAGTGCGGCTGTTGCCGCCCTCACGCTCGACGGCGAGCGCGCCGGTGTAGCCGGCCTTGTCGAGTGCGGCGAGGAACGTGGGCGCGTTCACCTTGCCGTCGCCCCAAGGCGTCTCCTCGCCCCATTCGAGGCCAGGCTTCTTCGAAGGCAGGGCGTCCTTGATGTGCACGTGGCGGATCCACGGAGCGAGCTTCGCCACGGCGGCCACGGGGTCGCCCATGCCGTAGAGCAGCATGTTGGCAGGGTCGAAGTTCACCCACACGTTCTTGACTGTGCCGAGGAAGCGCACGAGGTCGTCGGCCGTCTCCTGCCCAGTCTCGAGCAGCAGCTTAATGCCGTTCGCACCGCATTCGTCGGCAAGGAACTTGACGCGGTCGGTGAACTTCGCGACGGCGGAGGGACTCTTCTCGTCGAGGTACCCGGCGTGGAGCGAAAGGTAGGGCGTCTTGAACTGCGCGGCCATCTTGGCGGCGTTGCGGATGAGCTTCTTGTTGGCGTCCCAGTGCTCGTCGGGCACGATGCCGCCCGTCTTGCGGATGGTGACTGGCGTCGTGTAGTCCTCGTAAGAGAACGAAAGCATCGCGGCGGTCACCTTCCACGCGCCTGCGTCGATGAGGCCCTCCACATAGCCGCGCACAAGCGCGCCCTCGGCCGCGCCGTGGCGGGCGTCGCCCTCCAGAAACGGCTGCAGCGCCAAGTGCACGCACTTGACGTTGATGCGCCGCATCTCCTCGGCCACCGTCATCAGCGGCTTCTGATACGACCAGGAACAGACTCCTATTGGATGCTTCATGCCTATTTCTCCTTGATTTGCCGGAACGCCGCAAAGAGCTCCGTTGCGGTTTCAAGTATATCAAAAAGGCACCGTCCTTTCAAGCCCGCCGACGCACCTGCGAAACGGACTGTCAGCCGTTGGCGGACGGGCGGGAACGGCACAGCGAGAGCGCGTTGAGAAAGTTGAGCGAGTAGAACGCCACGAGCATCGTCACCACTCCAGTGTGGCCGAACCCCCACTTGTCGCTCACGAGAATCGCGGCCTGGTTGCCCACCAAACCCGCCACGCCCCAGGCGGAAAGCACGGCGCCGTGGATCTTCGAGATGTTCGTCATGCCGTAGTGGTCGGCAAGAATTCCGGGAATAACCGAGAAGCCCGCGCCGTAGCAGGCGTTGATCACGAGAAGCGCCAGGCCGATGAGCGGCGGCCACCAGCTCGCGGTCATCACGCCGGCCGAGATGCCGAGAATGAAGAGGAGGATGTTCACGCGATGGGCAAGGCGATCGCTCCACCAGGCGAAGAGGAACCGGCCGCCGCCGTTCATGAGGCCGGAAAGAGTGATGATGCAGGTGATCAGGCCTTCGCTGTAGCCTACGGACGGATCCTTCATCATCTGCTTCGCAAGCGGTATGAGGCAGAGTCCGCAGGATATGTTGAGGAACATGAAGAGCCAGGCGCGGAGGAAGTAAGTGTCTGTCGCAAGCCCAACATACGTGAACTCGCACTGAGGCAGGCCATGCGCGAACGACATCTGCTCGATCTTAGGCTTCTTGAGCATGAACGAAGCAACCGCCATGGGAAGAATGTAGAACACGGCAAAGGCGAAGAACACGGCCTCCACCTTCCCCGGACAGGCACCCACTCCAAAGTAATCATAGAATCCAAGGAAACGCATGGAGAATATGGAGCCAGGCCCACCGAAGCCGAAGCCCTTGTAGATGAGCGTGGAAAGCGAGGCGCCGAGCCCGAACGATATGATCGGCACT
>JAFUDL010000055.1 GCA_017459225.1 Kiritimatiellia bacterium | reverse complement strand
GCTGGCCGGGCGGCGCGGTGTACTGCGCTGCGAAAGGCGCGCTTTCGGCGGCGGCTCGCGCGCTTGACGCCGAGCTCTCGCCGAAGGGAATAAGAGTGGCGGCCCTCGAGCCGCGATATGTGCTTACGCGGATGTTCCGTGACTGCGCGGGCAGAATGGGCGTGCCAGAGGCGGCGGCAATGCCGCCCGAGACGTTCGCCCAAGAGGTGATGGACCGCGTGGAAAGTGGATTGCGTGGTGCATAGGAATGTGCTATACTTCATCTGCAACAAAAAGCAAGGAGAATAAAATGAAGAAAATTCTGATGGCTCTCATGGTATTTGCAGCGGCGGCGTCGCTCAAGGCGAACACCGAAGGGTATGTGATGCTCTCGGTGTTTCATCCGGGACAGATCCCGATCGCTACGACGTCGCTCGATGGCATTCGCATCAATCTCATCTATGGTGAGTGCCAGAACCTCAACGGTTTCGACTTCGGCATCTCGGGCCGCGTGCGCGAGCGCATGAACGGTTTCCAGCTGGCGGGATGCAACCTGATCGGCACTGACGCCAACGGCGTGCAGTTCGCGTTTGCCAACTACGTGGAGAGCGACTTCGCGGGCTTCCAGCTCGGCCTCTGGAACTGCATCGGCGGTATGGGCTCTGGTTTCCAGCTGGGCGTGTGGAACGAAGCGCTAAAGTTCTCGGGCTTTGAGATGGGCATCGTGAACTGGTCTGGCGCCGTGAACGGGTTCCAGCTGGGCATCGTCAACCGCGTGACCAGCGGCGAATTCCTCCAGATCGGACTCGTCAACTTCAATGAATCTGCCATCAGCGAGACGAACGGCGACAGGGAGTTTGGCTACGTGTTGCCCTTCGTGAACTGGAATTGGTAGTTGGGTGCCTGGTGCTTAGTGCTTAGTGCCTAGGGCCTAGTGGTTGGTGCGGAGGGATTTCCGCATTCGCAAAAGTCGCATCAAATGGAAGAGTCAATGGAAGAGACGGTCAAGGAGTCTGACACCAGCAGGCATTTTCTGCGGCAGTGGATCGAAGAGGACCACTCCGCCGGAAGAACGGGCGGAAAGGTGGTGACGCGCTTTCCGCCCGAGCCTAACGGATACATCCACATCGGCCATGCGAAGGCGGTGTGCGTGGACTTCGGCATGGCCCGGCTCTTCGGCGGCGAATGCCATCTGCGGCTGGACGACACGAATCCAACCAAGGAGAGCGACGAGTACGCCGAGAACATCAAGAACGACATCCGCTGGCTCGGCTTCCAGTGGTCTGGCGCGGGCGATGGCGGCGAGAGCGGCTTCTACAACGCGTCGAACATGTTCGACACGATGTACCAGATAGCCGAGGAGCTCATCCGCCGCGGCCAGGCGTACTGCTGCAACCTCACTCAGGGCGAGTGGAAGGAGTACCGCGGCGTGCCGGAGCGTCCCGGCCGCCCGTCGCCTTCGCGCGACACTTCTCCCGAGCGCAATCTGCAGATATTCCACGAGATGCGCGACGGCAAGTACGCCGACGGCGAGTGGTGCCTCAGGGCGAAGATCGACATGGCCTCGCCCAACATCCACTTCCGCGACCCGGTGATCTACCGCATCCGCCACGTCTCGCACTACCACCTCGGCGACAAGTGGTGTATCTACCCGATGTACGACTTCGCGCATCCGATCGAGGACGCATTGGAGGGCGTGACGCACTCGATGTGTACGCTAGAGTTCGAGGTGCATCGTCCGCTCTATGACTGGGTGGTCGACCGCATGGACGAGCAGGGCCTCCTTGTGGTGCGCAACGGCGTGAAGATACGTCCGCAGCAGCGCGAGTTCGCCCGCCTCAACATCACCTGGACCGTGATGTCGAAGCGCCTTCTCCTCCAGCTCGTCACGGAAGGTCATGTGGCCGGCTGGGACGATCCCCGCATGCCCACCGTGTGCGGCATGCGCCGCCGCGGTTTCCCTCCCGCCGCCATCCGCGAGTTCTGCGACCGCGTGGGCGTGACGAAGGTGGAGAGCGAAAGCGATCCCGCACTCCTCGAATGGTGCGTGCGCGAAGAGCTCAACAAAACTGCCACGCGCCGCATGGCGGTGCTCGATCCCGTGAAGCTCGTGATCGAGAACTTCGATGGGGTGCGCACTGTGATGAAGCCGAACAATCCACTCGACGAGTCGGCGGGGTCGCGAGAGATTCCGTTCTCGCGCGAGCTGTGGATCGACCGAGCCGACTTCCAGGAGAACCCCGAGAAGAAGTTCTTCCGGCTTGGTCCCGACCGCGAAGTGCGCCTCGCAGGCGCGTGCATCGTGAAGTGCATCGGCTACGAGAAGGACGCCGACGGCAAGGTGAGCCTCATCCGCTGCACTTGGGACGAAGGCAGCTGGGGCGGCA
The DNA here is from genome assembly GCA_017459225.1 of Kiritimatiellia bacterium. Taxonomy (GTDB): domain Bacteria; phylum Verrucomicrobiota; class Kiritimatiellia; order RFP12; family UBA1067; genus RUG572. Next base: position 21,151 of record JAFUDL010000055.1, on the reverse strand, counting down.
ATGCGCCCGACGGCCGCAAGGTGAAGGGCACGATCCACTGGGTGGACGCCGCAACGGCTCTCAAGGCCGAGGTGCGCCTCTACGATCGCCTCTTCACCGTTCCCGATCCGCTTCAGGACGGTTCCGATGGATTCCTCAAGTACCTGAACCACGATTCGCTTAAGACTGTCACGGCCTACGTCGAGCCTTCGCTTGCCTCCGCCAAGCCCGGCGAGAGCTTCCAGTTCGAGCGTACCGGCTACTTCGCCGTGGATTCCAAGGACTCCAAGCCTGGCACACCCGTCTTCAACCGCACCGTCACGCTCAAGGACTCGTATAAGCCCAGTTGACGAGTTCTGTGGGTTCGGAGGATTCTGCTTTGATGCGTCATTGCAGGACAAAGGACAGAGGACATAAGACAAAGGATGAAGGCTGAAGTATGCGAAGCGCCATATAGCCCGATCCTCTGTCCTCTGTCTTTTGTCCTTTGTCCTCTTGCAAAATCACGAAACCTCTAACCCTCTAAACTTCTAAACTTCGAAACCAGAAACTTCCCCCTTGATTTCACCGTCCGAATTTGATACACTATGCGCCGTTTTTCCGTCTGGATCGGGCTCAAAACCGACTGCCCGACCGGTAAGGAACAGAAAAGGACAACAAAATGCCTAAGATGAAAACCAAGAAGTGCGCCACAAAGCGCATGAAAATGTCGGCTACGGGAAAGGTTATGCGTTCCCAGGGTGGCAAGGCCCACCTGAACGGCTACAAGAGCCGCGGACGCAAGCGCAATCTCCGTGGCATTACAGTCACTGACGCCACCGTCTCGAAGACGATGCATCGCATGCAGCCGTACGCCTAAGGAGGAATGAACCATGTCTCGTGCAACTAACGCTCCCGCTTCCCGCGAACGTCGCCGTCGCCGCCTGAAACTCGCGAAGGGTTTCCGCGGCGCCCGCTCCAAACTCTTCCGCACCGCGACAGAGGCCGTTGACCGCGCCCGTCGCCTTGCGACCATTCACCGCAAGCTGAAGAAGCGTGACTTCCGTCACCTCTGGATCGCCCGCATCAACGCGGCCACCCGCGCCGAGGGCATCAGCTACAGCGCCTTCATCGCCGGGCTTATCCGCGCAGGCGTCACGCTCAACCGCAAGATGCTCAGCGAGATCGCCATCAACGATCCTGAAGGCTTCAAGCAGATCATCGACATCGCCAAGAAGGCGTAAATCGAGTACATTCAGGTACTTGAATGAGAAAGGCACGGCTTTCGCCGTGCCTTTTTTAGTGCCTAGTGCGGAGTGCCTAGTGCTTGGTGCCTGGTGCGAGAGCGGCAGCTGTGCCATCGCTTTATCCCTATCCCTTGTAATCTCTTAAAATCCCTTGCCATCCCTTGAAGGTCCTGTATCTTGCGGTGAAAATGTTGCCAATGTGGAAGTGTTGCCAATCCCAATGTTGCCAATGACCAACTTATCCGCCGTAGCCTTGGCGTAGGCGGATTGGGTATTGGAATTGATATTGGATATTGGCAACAATTTCACATTCACAAGTGCCCGGCATTGCGGCGCGCTCGGCGAGCGCGCCCTACCATCGCCTGTACTAAGCACTAGGCACTAGCTTAAGCAACGAATCTGGCCAGTCGCTCAGCAGCCCGGGTTTGTCGGGCGTTCCCTTCTCCGGTTTGTCGTATGGTTTGCCGCGGCCGAGATTCTCGGGGAACGACAATGCCTTCGCCACGGCAGCCTTCGCCGCCGCCTTGTCGCCGCGCGCAAGCGCCGCCTCGGCGACGCCGCGCCACGCGCGGATCCACGAGGCAAGCGCGTCGTTGCCGCCTTCGGACGGCAACACCGTCGCCTTCTCGAGAAACGCGATCGCCTTCTCGTTGCGTCCGCTACGCGAAAGCGCATCCGCATAGTCGAGCTTCACGAGGTTTGCCTCTGGATGCTTCGCCACGTACGGCTCTATCTCCTTCAGCGCGCCCTCCCAGTCCTTCGCCTCGGCGAAGTGGCGGTAGAGCGCGTGGCCGGCGCGCCAGCCGCAGCCGCCGAGCTTCGCGGCGGCGCGAAGGTCCTTGAGCCTCGCCTCGCCTGTCTCGCGCGTCGCGCGGTAGAGGTAGAAGATTGCGTCGTCGGGCGAGTCGCCACAGCGCGCGAGCAGCAGATCCGCTTCGGCGTCCCATGCGTTTGCGGCAAGGCACACCGCCGCGAGGTACTTGAACTTCCACTCGCCGCGGGTCTTCGCCGCCCAGTGGAGCGCTGTCAGCGACTCGCGCCGGAACGGCATGGCGAATGCGATTGGCTGCGCCGCCACCGCGTCGAGCGCCGCCTTAGCCCCCGCGTCGTTCCCGACGCGGTGCAGGACGTATGCGAGGCGTATGCCGCCCACAGGACTCGTTGCCGCGGCCTTGCGGAAAAGCGCCTGGGCATCTTCCGCAAGTCCCGCTTCGTCATACCATGTGCCGATCTCGAGATAGACTTCGTGCGGAAACTCGCAGCGCTCCACATACTTCTCCATCGTCTCGCTTGTGGGAGTTATAAGATTCAGCTCGTACCGCATCGCATGGAAAAGCCGAGACTGCCTGAGAAACCACCAGATAGATTCGTCGTTCTTTTTCCCAAGTTTGCGGTCAGCGACGTGCAGCGCAAGAATGGCGTCGCGGTTGTCCCTATTTGACCTCAACGATTCGGCCGCCATGTCTCTGGCGCCATCCCAGTTCCCGTCGCGCAGCTCGGCCTTGGCGGCGAGGGCGAAAGCAGCGGTGCGGAACTCGGGCGAGAGCGCGGCGATGCCGAGGCGTTCTTTCGCGGCACGCATGTTGCCTTCGGCGAAGAACGCCTGGCCGTCGGCGTAGTTCGCCTCGGGGCTGTACGTGTCTATCGCGAGCGCCCTCTGCGCGTACGAGTGAGCTTCGGCGTACTTGCCGCGGCGTACGGCGAGCGAGGCGAGCTGTTCAAGGGCTGGCGCGTAGTAAGGCTCTTTCGCAAGACATTCGAGAAGCGTCTTCTCGCCGTCGCGGTCCATGCGGCGGCGTATGAACTGGCGTCCTTTGAGGAAGAGTCCGTATGCGGTGGACCAGTCGAAGTCGGCGGGCATTGTCTGCGGACGCTTCACGTAGTTCGTGGGGTTCATGCGGGCTACAAGTTCAACGCGGCTGCGTGCCACGCCCCACTTCTCGCCGAACGAGACTGTGGCGCCCGGCGCGAAGGCGGCGTGCTTAAAGGGAGTCGTGAGAGTGTCGGCCGGCTGGTTGAAGAAGAGTCCGCTCTGAAGCTCGGCGTACTGTCCATCGCGGTCGGTGAGGAGATCCTCCCAGATGCCGCCTTCGCGCGATAGCGCCCAAAGCCATATCTTGCGTCCGTACTTGTACATGACGCCGTTCTCGTGGTACGAGCCGATTCCGTACTCCGGCCACCAGATGCCGTAGAAGGAGTTGTCGCCGTCGAGGACGTGGTACGACTTGCTGTGTCCGAACGCATTGTTGGAGTAGCGCGAGAGGTTGCGTCCTCTTTCGTCCACGGGCCATGCGTGAGAGTCGCCGTTGTGGCCGATGTACGCTGCACCCGGGAAGAAGAACTCGGGATCGCCGCGCACCGAGTATGCGGCGTTCATCCAGTGATAGTAGGGCGTGAAGAAGCCAGAGCCGTTGTACCATGTGGAGTGCGTGGTGAAGAAGTCGTTGCCGTCGGCAAGTTCCACCACCACGTGCCATGTGGTGCGGCAGATGAGATCGGTGTCGGACAAATCGCAGCTCAAGAAGCCTTGCGGGTGGCGGGACCAGAAGTACGAGACGGGCGTGGCGGTGGATGGAGTATGGCCGTAGATGCCGAAGTTGAACTCGATGCCGCCGGAGCACCACGGACCTCGCCGCGCGACGTTGCGGAACTTGACGACGTTGTTGAAGTATATGAAGTCGCGTCCCGTCTTCTTGTCCACCGCGCCCCATATCTTGCCGCCGATCTCGGGAAGGATCGTCACCTTGATCTTGTCGTTCTCGAGGATGACTGCCTTCCACTTGCGCGGTGCGTTCGTGGCGCTCGTGCCGTCGAAGAAGAAGTACGGGTAGCGCATCTCGCCCGTGGCGGGCACGGGATCGGGATCAAAGAAGGGATAAGTCGCGAGCTCGATCTCGGTCTCGGTGACTGTGGCTGCGCCGCACGTGAGCGCCAATGCGGCAGTTGCTATGGCAGTTGCTTTTCTCATGGGCAAGAGTATAGCATAGTTCGTACCTAATGCCTAGTGCAATGCGGCGCGCTCGGCGAGCGCGCCCTACCATCGCTCACCCTACCATCGCCCATGCCCAGGCACTCCGCACTAAGCACTAGGCACTCCGCACTAGATATGCTATAATTACGACCACTGAAAAACTCAAGACAGGACAAGACATGACGACATGGTCTTTCATTCTCGGGCTTCCGCTCGTGGCCCTTGGCCTTGCGGCCGTTCTCGCGACAGATCGCACCTCCAAGGCGTTGGTTGCCTTCCCTCGCTGCGAACCGCTTGGATGGGCGTTATGCGCCATCGGCTGGTTTGGCACCGCATATGAGTGCGACAAGATCGGCATCGACATCTTCGACAAGTTCCTAAAGGTCTTCCCCGGCGAGGTGTGGTTGCTTGCCATAGTGCTTACGGTGCTCACGTGTTGGTGGATGGCGAACCTGCTGCCGATACGCGGACTCTGCGCCATCTTCATGCTCTTCCCCGCCGAGCTCTTCCCCGCGGTGCGCATGTGCGACACCGAATGGCGCCTTGCGCTCGTAGTGTTCGCATACGTGTGCGCGATCATTGGAATGGTCGGAATGTTCTACCCGTGGCGCATCAGGCAGGCGCTCGCGTGGTGCGCCTCGAGCGGCGTGCGCGTGAAGGCGTTCGGCGGCATCCTGCTGTCCATCGGTGCGCTCTTCTGCGCGATTGGGGCATTTGCATGAAAGAATTACAAATGACGAATTGTGAGATTGTGGAATTATGAAAATGTGCCATTATGCAATTGTGGAATTGAAGGCATTAGATTTCATAATGCCATAATGCCACAATTCCATTATCTCACAATTGCACAATTGATAAACTCCGAAACCCCGAAACACAGGAACCTGCCATGAAAAGACTAGTTGTGACTCTTGCGTTTTCGCTCGGCGCGTACGCCGTATTTGCTGCTGCGTATGGCACCGTGGGCAAGTACACTTTCAAGGATTGCGGTGACGGCACGGCCGTGATCACGAAGTGCACGAACACCATCAGCGGCGCCATCTCGATCCCCAGCAAGCTTGATGGACTGAAGGTCGTGGAGATCAACGGCAGATGGGACGATCCCGCTGTGTTCGGCGGATGCACCAAGCTCACAGCGGTCACCATTCCCGGCAGCGTGACGAACTTGGCGAAGGAGACTTTCATGGACTGCGTCAACCTGCGCACCGTGAAGTTCGCCGACCTCCGCTCGCGCGTGCGCATAGGCGGCAAGGCGTTCCGCGAAACAGCCGTGACCTCCATCGTGCTGCCGAGGGATGTGGAGTTAGACGACAACGCCTTCTACGACAGCGAAATCGAGGTCGTCACCTTCATTGGCGAGAAGCCTCCTGCAGGACTCGACCTCGCGCTCAATCAGTACCGCGTGCGCGACGGCAAGCTGAAGGTGGAGGTTGGCCGCCTCGTGATTCCGTACGGCGCAAACCTTTCCGAGTGGAAGGCGGCCGTGCCGAAGTTCCTGAAGCGCCATGGCGTGATTGCGAAGTCTCAGCCGCGCGTGTGGATCGATTCCGCCTCTGGTGGTTCGCTCGTGGTCACCGCTGGAAGCAAGAAGATCGCGAATGGCGGCTTTGTGAAGAAGGGCGTGAAGGTTACATGCACCTGCAAGCCCGCGACTGGATACGCGCTCGCGGGGGCGAGCTACACTACGCGCGACGTGGCGCATCCGTACGGAGCGCTGAAGAAGACGATCGCAATGCCTGGCTGCGACATGACGTTCTCCGCCGAGTTCGTGACTCGCGAGGCGGAGAAGGAAGGCTTCGACAAGGCGCTCGCTGAGATGGCGGACGGAGTGCTCAGCGGAAGCTCGAACGGACAGGTGGAGTCGGGAGGCAGGCAGCATCTCTGCGCCTTGGGAGATGCGGGGCTGCTGTTCGAGGCGGAGATGAAGGGCGTTGCGAATTTTGTGTCGCCGGTCGCGTTCTCGTTCGTGGGCCTTCCCGGAGGGCTTTCGCTTGTGGCGCATGAAGGAGGGCGTGCGCTGGTGGGAGTGCCAACGGCAACGGTTGACTTCGCGCGCTCGCCGGCGTATGTGAAGATGTCCACGCCAAGCGGCCTCACGGCGACGCTGCGCCTCAACTTGAGCATCGCCGCGGCGGAGGCGGTGCGCTGGCCCGCCCGCGGAGAGGATGGTTCGCTCGCGGGCGAGGCGATCTTCACTGGCGCGGCCACGGCGATTGCGCGCGCAGAGGTGCCTGCCTCGTATGATGCGTTCGCGCCGCAGAATCCGCCGAAGGGATTCGCGTGGGACCCTGCGGCGGCAGAGCCGATCGTGTTCACGCCGTCCGTGCCTGGCCGAGTCACCGTGCCGATGACTAACGTTGTGGAGAGCGCAGTCACGGGGAAGGCGTATGTGCAGAGAAAGAACTTAGTGTTCGACGTATACGGCCGAGCGACGCCGGGCGTGAACGCGGCGTTCGACGCGGTCGAGCCCGAGTACGCGAAGGGCGTTGTGGGACGCAGGATGGCGACGTGGAACGTGGCGGCGTGGTTTGCGGACGGCAAGTCCGCGGCGAAGGCGGCGGGCGTGCCGGCGGGAATTTCGTTCGACGCGAAGAAGCTGCGCTTCACGGGCACGCCGAAGAAGGCGGGAACTTTTGTGGTGACCATGTCGAAGAAGATCAAGGGCAAGACGGTGACGTGCAAGTTCAACTGGATCGTCGCGAAGGGCAATGTGGAGTTCGACGTTGCGCCGACTGTGGAGATTGCTCGTCAGAGCGTCGACTGGGCGGACGGGCGCGTGGGACTTCTGGCGGGATACACGGGGGCGCTCGGCGCATCATGCCCCGCGGGCGGCAAGATCACTGCGAGCGGACTGCCGTCCGGCATGAAGCTCGTGCGCGCGACAGACGGCACCTACAGGGTCTCCGGCGCGCCCAAGGCCGCTGGCAAGTACGTGGTCACAATCGCATGCTCGAACGGCGGCGCGACTGCGAGAAGGCGCTTTGAGATTGACGTGTTCGCGCATCCGCTGCGTGGATCGTTCCGCGGAGTGGCCTCTACGCCGGGAGTGGGAGGAGGGACGGCCACGATGAGCGTAACGTCGCAGGGCAGGGCCACGCTCACCATCGTTGAGGGAGGTCTGAAGACGGTGGTGGGTCCGGTGGCGTGCGTCGTCGAGCAGTGGGGCGGCGCGGCGGATCCCGAGAGGGGCGTCTTCAGATGCGCGTTCAAGCTGCCGAAGGACAAGAAGCGCGGTCTGCCGGCGCGCACCGCCACGCTTGTGTACGGAACTGAGTCCGCCGTTGGCTACCGCCGCATGTGGAACGTCTCTGGCGAAGTGGCGAGCGGCGGGAAGGGCGCAAGCGACGCGCTCCGGTGCTGGCCGTACATGACGGCCGCGCAGCTTGCAGACGCGGCGTACAACGTGAACGGGGCGGCCGTTGAGGAGGAGTGGAGCGGTACGGTCGAAACGCTGCGCAAGGGGAAACCGTTCACTTTCTCGGCGCGCGGCACGCCGTCGCTGCGCACCGTGAAGGTGACGGGGCGTCTGCCCGCGGGGAAGACGTTCACGGCCTCTGCGCCGGTGGTGGCGACTGATGCGAGCCAGGAAGGTGCGCCCGTTGCTCCGGCCGAGATCGCGTACGCGCCGATAGTGCTGGTGGATGCAGATGGCGCGCGCTACAAGATCACGCTGCCGCTTCGCGTGGAGGCGCTCTTCACCGATGCAGCGCAGGTGCAGGTATGGGATTCGCAGGTTGGGGCGTTTGTGGACGACTTGTCCGCGCCCGCCGGAGAGTGACGCTTCAACGGAGCCTTGAATCGAGATGAACCAGAACGAAGCTGCCAGGAAAGGGCGTTCCAGCATGCGCGTGCGCGTCTTGGCGCTGATGGCGGCCGATGTTCTTTGCATGGTCGGCGTGTGGGCGTTCGTGGTGTGGGGCTATCGGGCCGTGGGGCTTGGTCACTACAAGTACGGCGCCGAGTTCTATCTGCAGCTCTGGCCGGCGCTCGTGGCGTTCGTGGTGATAAACGCGCGCGGCAGGCTGTACCACGGCAATCTGCTTTATCCGGCGGCGCCCGTGTCGCCGGTGGACGAGCTGCGGCGCCTGGTGGTCTCCGCCATCATCACGCACATCGGCGTGATAGCGTACCTCGCTCTCGCGTATCAGACAACCGAACACTATTCGCGAGCGGTGATCGTGCTTTCAGGCCTTTTCACGGCGGCGCTCGCGCAGACGGTGCGCGACGTGGCGCGTGTGGTGCTGTTCCGTCTCGGCGCGGGACAGATCCCGGTGGTGCTCGCAGGGACCGGCGAGAGCGCACACAGGGTGGCGGCGGCGCTTGCGGACGACGCTTATACCGGCTTCAGGGTGGTGCGCGTCTTCGATGGCGACAACGGAGACATCGTGCAGGAGTCGCGCAGACTTGGCGTTCGCATACTCGTGGCTTGCCAGGACGAACGCGAGTTCCGCCAGCAGATGTCGGGCTTCGCCTCGTGGTTCTCGCAGATAGAGCACCTGCCGGTGGCCGAGAGTCTGCCGGTGGCCGGCGCGCAGCCGGTGGCGTTCGACGGCATCTGCGGCATGGAGATGGTGAACCAGCGGAGGATGGGCGCGCTGCGCGCTGAGAAGTGGCTTTTGGACAAGACGCTTGCGGTGATGGCGTTTGTGAGCCTGCTGCCGTTCTTCGTGCTGGTGCCGATTCTAGTGAAGCTCACGAGCAGGGGACCGGTGTTCTATCGCCAGAACCGTCTTGGTAAGAACGGCGTGCCGATTCGCGTGTGGAAGTTCCGCTCGATGTACGCGGATGCGGACGAGAGGCTGCAGAAGATCCTTGACGAGGATCCGGCGCGCAAGGCGGAATGGGAGGCCAATTTCAAGCTGGAGAACGATCCGAGGGTGACGCCGCTCGGCCGGTTCCTGCGAAAGACGTCGATAGACGAGTTCCCGCAGCTGTTCAACGTGTTCGCGGGCGACATGGCGCTAGTGGGGCCAAGGCCGATAGTGGAGAAGGAGGTGTCGCTGTACGGGGCGGCATATTCGACGTTCGCGTCCGTCGAGCCGGGCATCACAGGGCTGTGGCAGGCGTCCGGCAGAAGCGACACCGACTACGCGCGGCGCGTGGCGCTGGACACGTACTACGTGCTGAACTGGTCCCCTTGGCTCGACCTCTGGATAATGAAGAAGACCCTTGGTGCGGTCCTCTTCATGCGCGGCGCCAAGTGATTGCCGCTTGCCTTGTTCGTCACGAAATTGTACAATATCACCGACCTCAAAAGCACCCAATCACCAAACTGTTTAACCACACAACCTCTTAACCACCCAACTACCCAACCACCCAACCACCCAACCACCAAACCACCAAACCACCAAACCACCTAACCACCCAACTACCTAACCACCCAACTACCTAACCACCAAACTACCTAACCACCAAACTACCAAACCACCAAACTACCTAACCACCAAACTACCAAACCACCCAAAGGAGATTCAACGATGAAGTCAATGAAAGACTACGAGTTCTGGTTCGTAGTAGGCAGCCAGTTCCTGTACGGCCCTGAAGTGCTTGAAACCGTGGCGGCGCGCGCGCAGGAGATGGCGGATGCCTTCAACTCGAGCGGCAAGCTGCCCTGCAAGGTGGTGTACAAGGTCACGGTGAAGACGCCCGAGGAGGCCACCGAGACGATCAAGGCCGCGAACTTCGACGACAAGTGCGCCGGCGTGATCACATGGTGCCACACGTTCTCTCCCTCCAAGATGTGGCTCAACGCGCTCAAGCTTCTGCAGAAGCCCTGGTGCCACCTCGCCACGCAGTACAACCGCTCGATCCCCGACAAGGGCATCGACATGGACTTCATGAACCTCAACCAGGCGGCGCACGGCGACCGCGAGCACGGATTCATCGGCGCGCGCCTGAGGATGACGCGCAAGGTGATCGCCGGCCACTGGCAGGACGCCGACGTGCGCACGCGCCTCGCCTCGTGGATGCGCGTTGCGGTGGGCGCGGCGTTCTCGAAGACGCTCAAGGTGATGCGCTTCGGCGACAACATGCGCAACGTGGCGGTTACCGAAGGCGACAAGGTGGGCGTGCAGGAAGTGCTCGGCTGGCAGGTGAACACGTGGCCCGTCGGGAAGCTCGCCGAATACATCGCCGCGGTGACTGACGCCGAGGCGGACGCGCTCGTGAAGGAGTACAAGCGCCTCTACACGTTCAAGACGAAGAACCTCGACGCCGTACGCTATCAGGCGAAGGAGGAGATTGCCATGAAGCGCATCCTCGACGAGGAGGGCTGCGCCGCATACACGAACACGTTCGAAGACCTCTACGGCATGGAGCAGCTGCCCGGCCTCGCGTCGCAGCGCCTGATGGCGCAGGGATACGGATACGGCGCGGAGGGCGACTGGAAGGTCTCGGCCATGACGGCGATCGTGAAGAAGATGTCCGAAGGCATGAAGGGCGGCACCGCGTTCATGGAGGACTACACGTACGAGCTCGCGAAGGGCAAGGAATATTCCCTCGGCGCGCACATGCTCGAGGTGTGCCCCTCGATCGCGGCGGCGAAGCCGGCCGTCGAGGTGCATCCGCTCGGCATCGGCGGCAAGGCCGATCCCGCGCGCCTCGTCTTCGAGGGACGCGCCGGCAAGGCGATTGTGATCTCCCTCGTCGACATGGGCGGGCGCCTCAGGATGATCGTGCAGGACATCGTGTGCGTGAAGCCGATCTACAAGATGCCCAACCTCCCCGTGGCGCGCGTGATGTGGCGCGCGATGCCAGACCTCAAGAAGGGCGTTGAGTGCTGGATCACGGCGGGCGGCGCGCATCACACCACGCTCACCTACGATGTCACTGCCGAGCAGATGCACGACTTCGCGGCGATCATGGGAATCGAGTTCGTGCACATCACGAAGGAGACGACCGTCGAGTCGCTCGAGCGCGACCTCTTCCTGAACGACCTCGCGTGGAAGCTGCGCGGCTAAAAGACACTAGAAAGGACAGGAACATGGCACTCATCGACTGGCTGGTAATTCTCGGCTACTTCGCGCTCCTCGCGTGCGTGGTGGTGTTCACGAAGAGGAAGCAGGAGACCTCGGCCGACTTCTTCCTCGGTGGGCGAAGCGTGGGATGGCTCGCGATCGGAGCCTCCATCTTCGCGGCCAACATCGGCTCTGAGCACCTGATCGGCCTTGCTGGTTCAGGCGCCGTCGCGGGACTCTCGCAGAGCCACTGGGAGTTCCACGCATGGGTGCTCATCCTGATGAGCTGGGTGTTCCTGCCGTTCTACTACAAGAGCGGAGTATCCACCATGCCGGAGTTCCTGGAGCGGCGCTTCGGTCCGAAGGCAAGGTGGATTCTCTCGCTCGTGTCGCTTGCGGCGTACGTGCTCACGAAGATCTCAGTGACGGTGTTCGCCGGCGCGCTATTCTTCGAGACGATGCTGCCGGAGATCTCGATCACGGTGGGCGGCACCACGATCGGCTCGTTCTGGATCGGCGCGTTCGCGACCGTGCTTCTCGCCGGCGTCTATTCGTCGTTCGGCGGCCTCACGGCGGTGGTGTACACCGACCTCGTGCAGACGTTCATCATCCTCGCGGGCACGCTCTCGGTGACGGCCTTCGCGCTCTACCACCTCGGCAACTCCGGCGTGCAGGTGGATGGACACGCGGCTAGCTCCATCGCCGACGGCTGGGCCGTCCTGAAGCAGACGATCAAATCGACCGGCAACGTGGAGGCGTTCGGCCTGTGGCACTCGCTCACGCACAAGGCGTTCCCGTGGCTCGGCGTGGTGGTGGCGTCCGTCACGATCGGCGTGTGGTACTGGTGCACCGACCAGTTCATCATCCAGCGTACTCTCTCGGCGAAGGACATGACGAACGCCCGCCGCGGCGCGATCTGGGGCGGCTTCCTCAAGCTTGCGCCGGTGTTCCTGTTCCTCGTGCCCGGCATGCTCGGCTTCGCCCTCCACCACAACCACGTGAACGTGGGCTCGGGCGTATTCGCGATTCCGCTCAAGGCTAACGGAGCGCTGAACGGCGACACCGTGTTCCCCACGCTCGTGCAGTCTCTGCTGCCGGTCGGCTTCCGCGGACTCGTGGTGGCGGGAATGATCGCCGCCTTGATGAGCTCGCTCGCGTCGCTATTCAACTCCGTCTCCACGCTCTTCACGGTTGACGTCTATCAGAAGCTGAAACCTGATACGCCCCAGCGCCAGCTCGTGACGATCGGGCGCATCACCACGGTGTGCATGACGGCGCTCGGACTCATCTGGGTGCCGATCATGAAGGCGATCGCCGGCGGCGGGCTCTACCAGTACATCCAGTCCGTGCAGTCGTTCCTCGCGCCGCCGATCGTGGCGGTGTTCCTGCTCGGCCTCTGCTGGAAGCGCATGAACCTGCGCGGAGCGGTGTGGGGCCTCTCGGTGGGATTCGTGCTCGGCATGGCCAAGCTCGGCGCAAACGCGATCTGGGGCGGGGCGGACGGTTTTGCGTTTATCCAGGACTTCTACTTCTCCGGCATTCTGCTCGCCCTCTCCGTGGGCATCGTCGTGGTGGCCTCGCTCTCCGCGCCCGCTCCCGCCCCCGAGAAGCTCAACGGCCTCACCTTCGCCTGCCTCGACGAGAAGTTCCGCCAGGAGAACCGCGCATCGTGGAACAAGTGGGACGTCATCGCCTCCTGCGTTGTCGTCGGCCTCGTGGTGGCGGCCTACGCCTACTTCTGGACATGGCTCGACTAGACCAGACAAGAAAGGACATTGAAATGAGACTGAAGCTTTCACCGGCAGTGGCAGCGGCGCTTCTTCTGATCGCCGCATCGGCTTTCGCCGTGGCTCCGTACGCGCCCTCGGGCGATATGCGCGTGCTTCTGCAGGTGCCGCAGCAGGAGATGAAGGTGGGCGGGTTCTGGCGTGCCGAATACCGCAAGCTGGCGATAAAGTGGCTGCCGCATTGCATCCGCCAGATGGAGAAGGGCGGACGCGGCGAAGAGCTGCTGAATCTCGTGGCCACGGCCGAGCTCAACGCGGGCAAGAAGCCGAGCGTCAAGTTCAAGGGCTGCCCGTGGAGCGACGCGTATCCGTACAACACCGCGGAGGCCATCTGCCTTGCGCTCGAGATCGATCCGGGCAACGACGCCGAATGGCGCAGGGCGAACGACTATCTGCGCGCAAAGCTCGAGGAGTGGATCAAGCTCTTCCTCGCCGCGCAGGAGCCGAGCGGTTACATTCACTCGTTCCACGCGCTGCGCGGGCAGAAGCACTTCACGCGTCCACACGACCACGAGTTCTACGTGATGGGTTACTTCATCGAGATGGGCGTGGCGCACATGCGCTTGACCAAGGGCAAGGACCGCCGTCTCTTCGACGCGGCCAAGCGCTGCGCCGACCATCTCGACTCCATTTTCGGCCCGGCTCCCAAGCGCACATGGTACAACGGCCATGCCGGAATCGAATACGCGTTTCTGCGCCTTGCCGACGCATGCGAGATCTGGGATGGACCTGGCTCTGGCGCGAAGTACGCCCGCCTCGCGCAGTTCTTCGTGCGCCACCAGCATCTTGGCGGCGAGAAGAATCCGTACAACCAGACTGAGAAGCCTGCCGTGGCTATGACCGACGCCACTGGCCACGCCGTGCGCGCCTGCTACTTCTACACGGCGATGGCCGGCATCGCGAGCCGCCTGGACGACAAGCCGCTCGCTGCGGCTTCCGATGCGATCTTCGCCAATGCCATAGACAAGAAGGAGTACATCACGGGCGGCGTGGGCGCCAATCCCAGCGGCGAGGCGTTCGGTCCCGACTACTGGCTGCCGCTCAACGGCTACTGCGAGGCGTGCGCCGCGTGCGGAATGAGCTTCTGGTGCACCGAGCTGCACGCCGCTGGACGCGGCCCCCGCACCGAAGACGTGCGCGAGCGCCTGCTCTACAACATCGTCGCCGGCTCGATCTCCAACGACGGCGAGCGCTTCCTCTACCAGAACCCTCCCAACGGCGGCAACCGCCACTATCCCTGGCACGTCTGCCCCTGCTGCATCGGCAACATCCCGCGCACGCTCTTCGCGCTCAAGGACACCATGTTCGCCTTCGCCCGCGACGGGAAGACGCTTTATGTTGACCACTTCATGGACTGCGAAAGCGACGTCTCGCTCGGCGGCAGGACGTATCACGCCAAGATGTCCACCTCCTACCCGTACGGCGGCCGCGTGGAGCTCGCCATCGCGCCGCGTCCCGACTTCGCGGTGGTCGTGCGCTTCCCCAACCGCGCAGAGTCTCTGCTCTACAAGGTCGTCCCCGAAGTGGAGCATGGCTACCGCGAGATCAAGCCGGTTGAATTTGCCGGCGGCGCCTCGTATGGGTGGACGCTTCCGATGCCGTATCAGGAGATCACGGCCGACGAGCGCGTGGAGGCGTGCCGCGGGCGCAAGGCGTACCAGCGCGGTCCAACGGTCTATGCGTGGGAAGGAGCGTTCGGCGACATCTGCGTGCCCTACCGCGACCGTCTCGAGAACGGCGGCTTCTCGGCGGTGTGGAAGGGCGGCGGCGAGCTCAAGGGCGGCTTCGCCCTGCACACGTGGGACGCCACGGCCGAGTACAAGGACATCGAGGTGACGGCGGCTGACGGCAGTGTGATATGGAAGGGGCTGCCCGATCCGGCGAAGTCGAAGAAGTCCAGGGGCGGGCGCTGGAGCGTGGCCGACGGAGCGGTCGTGCAGTCTAATCCGTCGTCCACCGCAACGGAGCTTGCCTTCGGCGCTTCAGAGTGGCGCGACTGCACGGTGCGCTTCAAGGCGCGCCGTACTGGAGGACGCGAAGGCTTCATCTTCCATGTGCGCCATGAATCGACGGGCCGCACGGTCATGGTGAACATCGGCGGCTGGAGCAACACGCAGCACGCGATCGAGGCAATCGGATACACGTGCTACGCGAAGGAAGTGGTCACGTGCCCCGGCAAGCTCGAGACTGGCAGGTGGTACGACGTGGAGATCACGTGCAAGGGCGACACCGTTGGCGTGAAGATGGACGGCAAAGTCCTCTTTGCTCCGGTTGCCATTCCCCCAGGCGACTTCAAGTGAGGTAGTTGTAAAACCCGATGTGACAAGGGCGTCCTCGCACTTGCGGCAAGGCCGAGGCGGCCTTGCCACATCATGTACTCGACGGGACGTTTGATTGTGAGATTGCGGAATTGCCAGATTTCAAAATCCCGGCTTGAAGCCAGTGGGGGAATCGGGTATACTATTCGCATCCCGTTTCCCTAAGGAGAGATGACGGATTACACGCGCTGGGTGGCTGCGAGAACATGATTACACTCTATCATGGAAGTAATGTTGAGGTGCGGAAGCCTCAAATATTGATGCCGAATCGAACACTCGATTTCGGATCGGGATTCTATACGACGACGAATCTCGTGCAGGCTACGGATTTTGCTCGTCGCGTCACCAGCAACCGCGGAAGCGGTACTGCTACGGTAAGCGTGTTTGAAATAGATGAGGATCTGGCATTTGACCTGTGCGACACATTGCGATTCTCTGGCGTTGACGACGCATGGCTTGATTTTGTCGCAGATCACAGGATGGGGCTCTATTGTGGTCCAAAATATGATCTGGTCTTCGGCCCAGTCGCAAACGATGATGTTTACGAGACGCTTCAGCTCTTTGTCAATGGGGCGATTTCAAGGTCGTATGTGATGGAGCGTCTGAAGGTCAAGAAACTATTCAATCAGCTTGTGTTCAAGACGGAGAAGGCTTTGGCATTTATTAGGTTTGTCAGGGCGGAGGTGGTCGATGCGCGAGGGTAGGTTCAGTGCGCTCCTGTCGGTCATCGTGCCGCCTGTTGTCGAATTGATAGCCGAACGCAAGGGCGTCCCTGAGACGGCGGCGACCGAGTCGTTCTATCGATCTACGGTCTATGCGAGATTGTCTGACGAAGCGAGCAAGCTCTGGCATTACAGTGCCGAGACGCTCTACGCCATGTATGACGACGAGATTTCCGGGCGTGCGATAGAGTTTCCCGAGGAGGCGTTCTGATGAGTCGAGAGGGAAAGTTTCTTATTCACTGCATTGAGAGTTATCGCCTTGCCAAGCGGATGAGCGGGGCGGCGGTCGTCGAACTGTTTTCGCGTTGCGGTTTATTCGACTACATTATGCGCTATTTCGAGTCGTTGCATACGAACGGCGACAGATATTTGGTTGAAGACTTCGATGAATACATCGCCAACCATACTGTTTCTACGCTGTCTTGACAATTGATCGTCCATCTCTATCCTTTGTCTTTTGTCTTCTGTGTCCCGTCGAGTCCAAAATCTGCTATAATATTCCCACATGGACCGCAGTGTGTCTCTGGGAGATGTGCTGTGTGCCAGATTATTCATGCCTTTGAACCGCAGAAAGAAATCGCAAATGAAAAAGACAGTTTTTGTTCTTGCCGCATTCTTCGCCGCGACGTGCGTTGTAAGCGGTGCGCCGTTCACGATCGTCTCGTACAACATCCACCACGGCGGCACGCTTGAAGGAACGCTCGACGTCGCGCGCGCAGGGCGCGTGGTGGCGGCCGAGAAGCCACGCTTCGCCGGCATTCAGGAAGTCGACATGAAGACGAAGCGCGTGAACGGACTCGACTCGTGCGCCGAGCTGGCCAAGGCCACGGGAATGCACGCCACGTTCGCGAAGGGGATTGACTATCAGGGCGGCGAGTACGGAGTCGCCTTCCTCTCGCGCGAGAAGCCGCTCTCCGTGCGGCGCATACCGCTGCCGGGCAAGGAGCCGCGCGTGCTGCTGCTGTGCGAGTTCGAGGACTGCTGGGCCGGCACGATGCATCTCGACCTCGCAAAGGAGTGCCGCATCAAATCGATCGATATCATCGAGAAGGTAGTGAAGGAGCTCTCCGCCAAGAAGGCCGTTTTCCTGATGGGCGACTGGAACGCCAACCCTGCATCGACCGAGCTCGGGATGATACGCAAGTTCATGCAAGTCGTCTCGTGCGAGGACGTCGCCACCTTCCATGGCACGAAGCTGAGCGAGGCCGAGCGCGTGAACGCCAACCACTGCATCGACTTCATCGCGGTGGATGCTGCGCACGCGGCCAGGTACAAGGCCTCCGACGCACGTGTTGTCGAAGACAGAAAAACCTCCGACCACGCGCCCATCCGCGTGACGCTTGACAAGTGAAAGGCAACTGAAGATGAAACGAATATTCCTGTTCCTGGCCGCGAACTTCGCCATAATGCTGGCGATGTCGGTGGTGTTCCACATCGTGTGCGCGTTTCTGGGGGTGGATCCCGCCGATGCGTACAGGACGACCGGGCTGAACCTGAACGCGATCGCTCTCTGGTCGCTCGTGTACGGCATGGCGGGCAGTCTCATTTCGCTTTTCCTCTCGAAGACAATTGCAAAGTGGTCGGTGGGTGCGCGCACGATCACGGGCGAAGAGGGCGAGAGCGAGCGATGGCTTGTCGACACTGTGCGCTCGCTTGCCGAGCGCGCGAATGTGAAGATGCCTGAAGTGGCGATCTACGAGGGCGAGGCGAACGCGTTCGCTACGGGCGCTTTCAAGAACAGCGCGCTCGTGGCAGTCTCCACGAAGATCATGCAGCAGATGACTCGTGAGGAGCTGCGTGCGGTGCTGGGGCACGAGATGAGCCATGTGTCGAACGGCGACATGGTGACGATGACGCTGCTGCAGGGCGTCTTGAACGCGTGCGTGCTCTTCTTCTCGCGCGTGGCGGCGTTCTTCGCGTCGAGGGCGCTTTCCGACAACCGCCGCGGCGGAAGGGGAATTTACTACGTGGTGTACTACGTGATGCAGATCACGCTGGGCATCGCGGCGTCGATCGTGGCGATGTGGTATTCGCGCCGCAGGGAGTACGCGGCCGACGCGGGGAGCGCGAATCTGCTTGGCTCTCCGTCCCCGATGATCGCCGCGCTGCGCAGGCTCGGCAATCTCCAGCCCGGCGTGCTGCCCGATTCGCTCGCGGCATTCGGCGCGGTGGGCGGCAAGAAGAGCATCATGAGCCTTTTCGCCACGCATCCTGCGCTCGAAGACCGCATCGAGGCCCTCGAGCGCCTCCAGCGCGGATTGTGATTATGGACATCTGAAGTTTCTTTTGATAAAATCATCGCACAAGCAAATCATTGCAGAGAAGGAGAAGACAGCATGATGACGAGAAGGGATTTTCTGTGGGCTGCGGGAGCGACTGCCGGAGCGATGTCGGTTCCCGGCTACAGCCTTGCGCAGATTAAATCGGGCTATGCCGCGCCGCGGCGTCCATCCGCGTCCAACCGCGTGAACCTCGCGGTGATCGGATGCGGCACGCAGGGCTTCGCGAACATGGGCTCGTTCCTGCAGGATCCGCGCGTGCAGGTGACCGTTGTATGCGACCCCGTGCTGAGCGCGGGCAAGTACAGCTACAGAAGCGAGAAGACTTGCGGACGCGCCCCTGCGAAGGCGGAGGTTGACTCGTTCTACAAGAACAAGGACTGTCGGATGGTGGCCGACTTCCGCGAGGTGCTGGCCGATCCCACCATCGACGCGGTGCTGATCGCCACGCCAGACCATTGGCACGCCCTGCAGTCCGTACTCGCGATGAAGGCCGGCAAGCACGTCTACTGTCAGAAGCCGATGACGCTGGGCATCTCCGAGGGCAAGGAGATGGTGCGCGTGGCGAAGGAGACGGGCGTCACGTTCCAGGTGGGTTCGCAGCAGCGCAGCTCGAGCGAGTTCCGCGTGGCGGCCGAGCTGGTGATCAACGGCTACCTTGGCGAGTGCATGGCGTGCGACGTGGGCCTGCCGGGCGGCAACAAGGGAATGTACGGGCACGAGAAGTCGGTGGGGCGCGACCTCTCGCCCGTGCCGGACTACTTCCAGCCAGACGGCATGTGGGACATGTGGCAGGGTCCCGCGAAGCACTGGGATGGCAACAAGTTCATCCAGGGCATCCACGATCCGATGTGCTGGCGCTGGAACTCGCGCACTGGCGGCGGCATGATCACCGACTGGGGTGCGCACCATCTCGACATCATGCAGTGGGCGCTGGGCATGGACGACAGCGGCCCCGTGGCGATTGAGAACATGAAGCACGACCGCGACCCCAACGACGCCATCTTCGACTGGGCGGCGAACTACTCCTTCGACGTCGTCTACGCGAACGGCTTCCGTGCGCACGTCTCGAACAAGTTCCGCAACGGACTCATGTTCCACGGCAAGGTGGGCGATCTCTTCGTCTCGCGCGGACACCTCAACAAGCCCGAACCGCTGCGCAAGTGGAACGAGAAGCGCGACCTGAAGGGACGCGACAAGAGGCTGTACCGCTCGCGCGCGTCGCACGAGATGGACTTCATCGACGCGATCTACTCCGGCGGACGCACTGCGTGCCCGTGCTCGGTGGGCCACCGCTCGATCACGATCGCGCACATGGCGAACATCTGCGAACGCCTCGGCGTGGCGTCCCTCAAGTGGGATCCCGCCGCCGAGCGCTTCGTCGACAACGCCGATGCCAATCGCCTCGCCGAAGTGCCGCACTACAACGGCTGGACGCTCTGACCTAATGAACGCAAGAGCGATATCTACGCGCGTTGCGGTTGCGGTTCTGCTCGTCGGAGCCGCCGCATCCGTGGCGTTTGCGTGCTGCGGGGCGGAGAAGTCTCTGGACTTCATGAAGTACTACGCGGCGATAGGCACGGTGGGCGCGCTCGCAGCCATGTGCCTCGTCGCCGCGGCGTTCACGTGGAGGCGTCCTGCAGTGCTGGCGCTCCACCTTGGCCTTGCGCTCGTCTTGGGCGGGTGGACGTACAACGAACTTGCAGGCCCGCGCGACGGCTGGGTGCGTCTTCGCGCGGGACAGTACGGCGGAGTGGGCGGCGTTGAGGCCAAGCCGCAGCTTCTTCTGCGCCTCGAGGAGTTCAAGATCGACCGCTGGCCCGACACCGGCACGGTGCGCCAGTACACGAGCCGCGTGAAGGCGGGTCCGTACGCCGATACCGATGACGGACTCGAGGAGCGCGAGATATCCGTCAACCATCCGCTCGTCATGGGCGGCTGGTGGATCTACCAGAGCTCCTTCGAGGAGCTTCAGAATCCGCACACGGGCGAGCCTCTCTACTTCACGATCCTCCAGTGCGTCAAGGACGTCGGCCTTCCATTCGTTTCCCTTGGCGGCGCCCTCCTGATCCTCGGCGCCCTCTGGTACGCTTTCCGAAGATTCAGAACCTCGAAACCCCGAAACCCCGAAACTTCGAAACCTCGAAACTTCGAAACCTCGAAACTTCGAATCTTATACTCGCTCGTCTTCCTCGGGGCGATCGCCATGCTCGTTCATCGCACATTGGCGACGGGCCATCCGCCGATGCAGAACATGTACGAGTTCCTGATGTGCATGGCGGCGTTCATTCCCATGCTCACGTTTGTGAGCGCGAAGGTGGACGGCGAGGATACGCTCCTTGTGGATGCGCTTTTGACGACGGTTGTTCTCATGCCGGTGGCGTTCTTCATGGACGGCAGCGTGAAGCGCCTGATGCCGGCGCTGCAGAGTCCGTTCTTCGTGCCTCATGTGGGCGCATACGTGGTGGGCTATGTGCTTCTAGTGCGTGCCGCTCTTGGCGCTGGGCGGCGTCTTGTGCCGGCGGGCTTCTTCCTTCTCACGCTTGGGCTGGTGTTGGGCGCGGCATGGGGCAAGGTGTGTTGGGGGCACTGGTGGCAGTTCGACCCGAAGGAGATGTGGTCGCTTGCGACGTGGCTGCTCTACGCGGCGTACTTCCATCTCGAGGCGCGCCTCTCGCGCCGCGGCAGAAACGTGTTTCTCGTGGTAGGCGCGGTGATGGTGATTCTCACGCTTACGTGGATCAACCTCTCGCGGATATTCACGGGCATGCATAGCTACGCATAGAGAGTGGTTAGGTAGTTGGGTGGTTGGGTAGTTAGGTGGTTGGGTGGTTAGGTAGTTGGGTGGTTGGGTAGTTAGGTGGTTGGGTGGTTGGGTAGTTAGGTGGTTGGGTGGTTGGGTAGTTAGGTGGT
>JAFUDL010000521.1 GCA_017459225.1 Kiritimatiellia bacterium | reverse complement strand
CTCTGTAGTTGTTATGAATCGTCCTTGTCGATGAACGTCATTGATCGTAAACCAAGGGATCTCACCATTTACCCAAAATTCGGAATTGCTTTTTAGTGGCGTGAATCCATTCACAATGTTGAACACCTCCCCCAGCCTCACCCACTCCCAGCTTTCGGGGATGTCGAAGGGCTTTTCGTCGTCTGGTATTTTCTCACGCGGAGACACGGAGGGCGCGGAGGTGGCTTTTTCTCCGCGTGCTCTGCGCCTCTGCGTGAGATTCTTCTTTGCGTCCTTTGCGTTCTTTGCGGCAAAAATCTTCTCCACCAGCTCCGCCGCAGTGCCCTCTTCTGGGCGCTGTTCGACGAGCTTGCCCTGGATCGCCAGCTGGAGCAGCGACTTCTGCATATCGACGGGGAAGCGCTTGTTGAAGTCCTCCAATCTGCTCCACGCCTTTTCGTAGCGATCGATCAGCGGCAGAAGTTCCTCGATCTTCGCCACGATGCGCTTCTGTTCGGCAAGGGGCGGGAGGGGAATGAGAAGATTGTGAAGCGCATTAGCGGAGAGACCTTTGATACTTATGCCTTTCCCGCTAATCATATTTGCATTCTTATATAGCATAAAAATATAGTAAACATATTGCACACAGATGTCGATCAAAGGTCTTAAACGATGTATGTGATTTTGGATTCGCATTGGGAAATCATAGTTCCATATTGCAGCCCTTCCGACATCCCCTCCTTCAAGGACAAGTAAATCCCCTTTTTGGATCGTACACTTTTCGACTTCCGACTCCGAAAACAGCATCGTTTTTAGTTTGCCAAGTTCAAATCTGTTCCAGTAAACATTTGAAGTAGTAATGTAACTCAAAGGCGTCCCCGTCTTGTCGGAAGAGTTTAGTGCCTTTCCTGTATTGTGCTGAAACACCTCCCCCAACCTCACCCACTCCCAGCTTTCGGGGATGTCGAATGGTTTTTCGTCGTCGGGGATCGGCGAGACAACCGGGACATCCGAGACGGACGAGACAGACGAGACGAATGATGCGCGATGGGCGGCGCGCGATTTCGTCCCGTGTGTCCCGGCTGTCTTGTGTGTCCCGTGCCTTGCAATCTTCTCCAGCAGCTCCGCCGCCGTGCCTTCTTCGGGGCGCTGCTCGACGAGCTTGCCCTGAATGGCGAGCTGCAATATGCTGTTCTTCAGTTCCTGCGGGGTCATCCCATGACCTCCATCCGCACTTTCGCTACTTGTTCCCTTATTTGTTCCCTTGACAAGGGAACAAGCGACTCGGGCTCGTCATTGCGCTTCCAGAGGGGTCGCCGAAAAATTTTACTTGTAGGGGTTGCTACGGGTCTACTTGTAGGGGTATTCGCGCTACTTGCAGGGGTGGTTGCCTCATGCCAGACCCCTACAAGCAGATAGCGGCCTTGGAGCTTGTTTCTCTCGCCCACGAGCGCGTTGCTGACGAATCGTTCAAGGTAGACAAGACTACCGAGACTCCCAGAACTGCCGAGACCTACGGGGCTTAGTCGTCGCGCTCGTCTCGTGCGTCGCGGTTGTCCCGTGAGCCTTGTTGTTCTTGGCCTGCCAATCATTGCCAGCCCTTTCTTTTCCTAATACTCCACACTGTCTGGTCAACCTTGCGCTTGATCTCCTCTGCCATGAGCGCAAGCTGGGCGGCATCGGGCGCAGAATCAAGCCGAGAGTAAATGCTCTTGTCCCAGTTCTCGGCACGGGCAGCGGTACGGGCGGCATGCATTCGCTCTCGCACGCCGCCGTGCCTCTTGAAGTCCTCTTCTTGAGCGGCAATCATCTTGTCGAGCAGATAGCGCGTCTGGTGGCAGATGGTCAGCATCAGGTTCGCCACCGTCTCTGCTGGGCGAGATTCGAAAAGCTTCTGCCAGTCAGCCCAATCCGCATGTTCCTTCGCATAGTCGCGTGCGCCTATGCGCCGTTTGTCATCAGCCGGCCATTCCGAAAAGCCGTGCGTCTTGAGCCAGTCGAGGTAGTCTTCGATCAGTTCGTCGAGCGTGGCACGGGCGACATTTGTGAGCTTTATCTCGGTTTCCTTTGAAGTGCCGCTCGCCGCGCTGCCCTCGGCTATGTTCTGCTTGCAGCTGCGAGCGGCCTGCGTCATCTGATCCACGGTGCGGTCGCCGTGCGCCGGGAGAAACCGGCGGCAGAATGCGACGGTTCCCTGATAGATGACATCGCTCTTGCGATAAACAATAAGCTTCTTGTAGCCGCCATGCGGCAGCACAATCTTGGGGGAACCGGGACTACCAGGACTATCGAGACCACCGGGACTTACGGGACCTCCGCGACAAGACGACCGTCCCGTTTGTCCCGTTCGTCCTGGTTGTCCCGTTCGCTCGTTCATGCTCATGTCTGCGCACCTCCGAGCTTTGCGGTGATTTCGGCAAGGACACGGTCGATCTCGGCGTTGAGGGAGGAACGTTCCTCCTGATACCGCCGGATCAGATCCATCGGCGCGAGGATTTCCTCCTCGACGTGCGGATAGCCGCACTGGTCGAGGTTGTAGCCGAGCTCTTCGGCGAGCTGGCGCGCTGTGAACTTCTTCGCCTTGTCGAAGCCGTCCTCGGAAAGCTCCTTTCGGTCCTTCCACCATTCGACGACTGGATCGAAATGCTCCAGCTTCATCGGCTTCGTCTTGGAGAAGTGCTTGTAGCCCGCCGGCATGTCGAGACGGTAGAACCACGTCTCCTTTGTCGGCTTTGTGCGGTCGAAGAAGAGAATATTCGTCGTGATGGAAGTATAGGGCGAGAAGACGCTGCCGGGCATGCGGATCACGGTGTGCAGGTTGAATTCGGAAAGGAGCTTCTTCTTGATGCTCAGCTTGGCGTTGTCCGTGCCGAAGAGGAAGCCGTCGGGCAAGATCACCGCGGCGCGTCCGTTTTTCTTGAGCCGGTACATGATGACGGACATGAAGAGGTCGGCCGTCTCGGAGCTCGCGAGGTCTGCCGGGAAGTGGCCCTTCACATCTGCCTTCTCGCTGCCGCCGTAGGGCGGATTCATGAGGACGACGTCGAACTGGTCGTTCTCGGTGTAGTCCAGCACGTCGCACAGGAGGGAGTTGGCGTGGAACACCTGCGGGACGTCCAGGTCGTGCAGGAGCATGTTCGTTATGCAGAGCATGTAGGGGAACTGCTTCTTCTCGATCCCGTAGATGGAGTTGCCGAACGCCTCCTTGTCCTCCGTAGTCTTGACCTGAGCATCAAGCTCCTTGAGCCAGCTCGTGATGAAGCCGCCGGTTCCGCAGGCGAAGTCGGCCATCTTCTCGCCGATCCTGGGCCTTATCATCTTCGCCATGAAGTCCGTCACGGCGCGAGGAGTGTAGAACTCGCCAGCGGAGCCCGCGCTCTGGAGTTCCTTCAGGATCGTCTCGTAGATGTCTCCGAAAGCATGGCTTTCTTCGTAGTCGGAAAGGTCGAGGTCGTCGATCACATTCACGACCTGGCGCAGCAGAACGCCGTCCTTCATGTAGTTATTCGCGTCCGCGAAGGTCGTCTGCACGATGGCCTTGCGGATGGGCGTGGACGCGGTGACGGGCAGCTTCTTGAGCGTGGGGAACAGCGTGTTGTTCACGAAGTCCAGCAGCGTGTCGCCGGTCATGGCGGAGCCGGAGCGGTCGTCGGCCGCCCAGTTCGCCCAGCGGCAGTTTTCGGGGATGATGGAGACATAGCGCTCGTCGTTCCACTCCCAGTCCTTTTCCTTGGCGTCGTACACCTTCAGAAAGAGCATCCACGCGATCTGCTCGATGCGCTGGGCATCGCCGTTGATGCCCGCGTCGTTGCGCATGATGTCGCGCAGCCGCTTGACGAATCCAGATAAATTGCTCATGTCAAATCCTCGCTGGTTCTGGGTTTCTCACGCGGAGACGCGGAGGGCGCGGAGACAATTTCTGACGTGGGTTTCGCGCCATTGTACTCATAGACCACTCTCTTGAGACCATCTTTCATTGTGGCCATGCCAAAATTTGCCAAGATTCCAACATGCAGACCAGACAGGGCCAGATATGTTTTCAGTTGTTTGGCGTAAACAGGATGCATGACATTCGTAGACTTCAACTCTACCACAACTTCGTTGTTCACAAGCAAGTCAATACGATAAGCGTCCTCAAAGCGGACGCCCTCGTAGACGACAGGAAGAGATTTTTGGCATTCAACCACCAATCCACGTTTCCGCAACTCAACCATGAGTATCTTTTCATATACGGACTCAAGCAGTCCCGGCCCAAACTTCTTGTGAATGCATACACATGCGTCGACTATCTTCTCTGTGATGTCGTTAACGCTGCTCATCTCTCGCCTCCTCCGCGTTCTCCGCGTCTCCGCGTGTAAAAACGATTCATCACCCCACTCCTTCATAGATCGCCTTCTCAAGTTCCCTTACGGCCTTCAGGTAGCCTTCCTTGCCGCCGAAATAGCCGGCGATCCGCATGGGGCTGCCGAATCGCCTGAACGGGTCGAGCTGGAGAAGCGCCGTCTTCTCGACCTCGTATATGCCCGCGTTCATATACTTGTCGAGCAGCGCCTCGAGAACCTGCCGGGCGACGCCGCCGTAACGGCTGAGGAAGTCGCGCTTCCTCACGTTCTCCGCACGTTCGCGGCGGGTCAGCGGCTTCTGGTCGAAGGCGACATGGCAGATGAAGTCGAAGTCGTCCACGTCGGACATTCCCTCCTCCGCCTTCATCGCGTCGAGGTCGATGCCCTGCAGTCGGAGTTCTCCGCGAATCGCCTCCTTTTTCTCCTCGGCCGTCCAGTGGAGGATAAAGCCGTCGAGGGACGCGTATCGGCCCTGGATGTTGTGGCGGGTGTAGTCGGTGATGCTCTCCTGGCTGAGAAGCCTGCCGTCCGTGTCGTAGACCGAGACGCTCTTTCCGGCGATATGGACCTCGCAACCTGTGGCATCGACAAAGTATTTGCCTGATGGCGGCCGCGGCGGATCGGGCGGCGGACCGGGCGGCAGGCGGGCATCGGGCGGCGTCCGTCCGAAGCCCTCGTCAATCTCTATCGGGCCGTCCCATTCCGGGTCGGCGAAAAGGCGCGTGACGTTGCGGAAGTCCATCACGACGAAGAAGCTCTTGCCGTCCTTCTCCCTCAGGCGCGTGCCGCGTCCGATGATCTGCTTGAACTCAGTCATGGAACCGATCATCTCGTCGAGCACGATAAGCTTCGTCATCTTGCAGTCGGCGCCGGTGGAAAGAAGCTTCGAGGTGGTGGCGATGACCGGATACGGCGAGGAGACGGAGATGAAATAGTCCAGTTTGCTTTTGCCGTAGGAGTCCGAGCCCGTGATGCGCACGACATAGTCGGGATTCTCCTTCACCATGTCGGCGTTGAGGTTGTTCAGGGCGACGCGCATCCGCTCCGCGTGGTCCTCGTTGGCGCAGAACACGATCGTCTTCTGCATCCTGCCGGTGCTCTTCAGGTACTCCGTGATCTCGCGGGCGACCTGGTACGTGCGGTCCTCCAGAACGATGTTGTAGTCGAAGTCGCTGTTGGAGTAGATGCGGTCTTCGATCAGCCTGCCGTACTTGTCGAGCTGGCCCTTGATCGGACGCCATCCGTCGGATATGTCGGTTCTCACGTTGATGACCTTGAACGGCGCGAGGAATCCGTCCTCGATCCCCTCGCGAAGGCTGTACGTGTAAACCGGCTTGCCGAAGTAGTCGATGTTCGAGACGTATCTGGTCTCCTTCGGCGTCGCGGTCATGCCGATCTGCGTCGCCGACGAGAAATACTCGAGTATCCTGCGCCAGCGGCTGTCCTTCTTCGCGGAACCGCGATGGCATTCGTCGACGATGACGAGGTCGAAGAAGTCCCTGAAGAAAAGCCTGGCAAAGCGCGCGACCGTCTCCTCGCCGCTCTCTTCGTCCTCGTTCTCATCGCCGCCCGCGAGCTGCTGGTAGAGGGAGAAAAACACCTCGTGCGCGGTGACGGTGAGAGGATCGTCCTTGGCGAAATTGACCTTGTGTATCGTCTTCTGGAGCGGCGAGAAGTCCTGATCGATAGACTGGTCCACGAGGTTGTTCCTGTCGGCAAGGTAGAGCACCTTTCTGCACAGTCCGCTCTTCAGCAGGCGGTAGACGATCTGGAAGGCGGTGTACGTCTTTCCCGTACCGGTCGCCATCACGAGCAGGAGCCGCTTCTGTCCCCTTGCGATGGCCTCCACCGCGCGGTTCACCGCGTTGCGCTGGTAGTAGCGCGGATCATACGTGTTCTGGCTGGAATAATAGGGCTGCGCGACGATCTTCTTCTCGTCGGGGCTGATACCCCTGCCTCCGTTGGACTCGCACGCCCATCGCGACGAAAGCTCCTCGACCGTCGGAAACGCGTCCATTGGCAGCGTGCGTTCAAGCCCGGTCAGGAGATCGTGCTCCTGAAAGGCGTCGCCGTTCGAACTGTAGGCGAACGGAACATCCATCATGCGAGCGTAGGTTATCGCCTGCTGAAGTCCGTACGAGACGGAATGCGTGTTGTCCTTCGCCTCGACGACGGCGATGGGTTTGCCGGGCGAAAGGTAGAGAACATAGTCGGCCTTCTTGGGCTGCGAACGGACAACGAAATTTCCTTTGAGATTGACCTGGCCATCGGTGATTCGGGTCTCCATCGTGATTCGGGAGAGAGTCCACTTGTCCACAATTGCAGGCGTTATGAACTGCAATTTGATGTCTTCTTCCGTCATCTTCCTTTTGTCCAGAATCATGATTCACCTCCTCCCGTCAAAACATACGGTCTTCTGAAACATGCCGTTCCAGTATGTCGCGCTTGAAGACGCTATCTACCATTTTACAGTTCATTCGTCATTCGCTTTCCAGGCGATACATACCAAAATCTCAGACATCATACGACCCCCAATGGCCGGCTTTGAGCTTGAAATGTCATCGTTTGCCCCCTTTGGAGGTCTTGCGAGGTGCGGAATATCTTCCCGACTTTGGCGGCGGCAGGGCGCGAAGCGCCATGGCCTCCTCGATTGCGGCGCGTTCGCGCTGCAATTCAAGGCTCAGCTCTTCGACTGTCGGCAAATCAAGGTGGTACTTCACTGCAAAAAGATTGCGCTCGTGTTCGTTGAGTGTGTACCGAATGACTGCTTCGTCCCTGTCAGAGCCGAGAACTATTCCTATCGGCGGATTGTCGCCGGGATTCATCATTTCGCGTTCATAGTAATGCTTGTAGAGTTGCATCTGCCCGATGTCCTGCGGCGTCACCTTCCCCACTTTAAGGTCAATCAAGACAAAGCACCTGGCAATGAAGTTGTAGAACAAGAGGTCGCAATGATAAGTCTCGCCCCCGATCTGTATGGGGCACTGCTCACGCACAAGCGCAAAGCCACGGCCCAGCTCCAACATGAACTTGCTCAGGTGTTTGACAAGCCCCTCTTGAAGATCCTTTTCCTTGTACTCCACAGGAGAAATGCCCGCGAACTCCAAAATCGCAGGGCTTCGGACGATGTCCTGCGCATCGGGAACGCCTCGCTTTACCAGCTTTCCCGCAGAAGACAAATCGCTGTGGTTTGCGATCAGTCGCTGATAGAACTGCGTCTCAATCTGTCGTTGCAGCACACGCACGCTCCACTTCGACTTGATGGCCTCATCGAAATAATACCGCCGCGCATCTTCGTTCTCAACTGTTATGAGGGCACGGTAGTGAGACCAGGTCAATTGTTTACACAGTGTGTGAACATTTGGAAAGGCCAAATAGAAACGCCTCATGTAAAACAAGTTGACACGCGTGTATCCCGGGCCGAATTTCGCCGTTAGCTTTACCGCGAGTCTATCGACAAGACCGTCCCCGTATGCAGACCTCCCGCTCCCGCCCTGCTTTTCGACGATTTCGCGTCCAACATTCCAATACGCCCTAACCATCTCCGCATTGGCGGCGACATAGACCGTAGCACGGGCTTTCGCGAGGATTGAACGAACGTTCTCATAAAGTTCTTTCTCCACGCTTTCGACAACCTCGACAGACGCGGTTTTCTTTCTGTTTCTATTTGCCATGCCCACCTCCGTTTTCGGCAATCGCCCGAAATTCGACCGGTTCGCCTGTCTTCCAGTCCATGACCTTGCCGCGTGCGGTATAGTCGTCCGTCGCCCAGATGAGATTGCGGCCCGTAGAGCGGTCCTTCAGCAGAACCGCAAGCACCTCTTCTGGAACGTTCCATTCCAGTATATCGCGCGCAAGGGCGCTATCTGTCGATTTGTCTCTCATTCGTCATCAACTATCTGGGCAATAGTATACCAAATTGCGGGTATAAGGTGGGACCTTCACGATTCAAAATGGATCTCCTCTTCTGCCTTGTTGTGGATCTCGACTCGCTCGGTCACGTTGACTCGGTTCACAAGCCAGCCGTTGGCGAGACAGGCGCTTTCGAATTCATCTATGCGGTTGACGCCGTTGATCTCATGCAGCGTCACGACGACGCCGTATGCAAGGTCGTTGCGGCGTCCATCGCTGACTCGTTCCTTGGTGATGACCCTCAGTCCCCAGAAATCGGAATCCAAACGGTCTTTCGCCATTTTCCGCTTTTCCGGGATTCTCTCGCAGAGATGCTTGACGTTGTCCCACTTGCGCAGTTCATTTCGTGCATTCTCCTCCAGATTCGACAGGGATTTTTCCTCGCCCTGCCGATTCCTCTTAATGTCGCGGACAACGTACTTTCCCTGCTTGTTCCTCTCGATCCTCCCTAGCCGTACATCCATTTCCGTACTGGTATAGTCAACGCCCTGATTGCGGTTGCAACATGGGAAATACGACAATGTCGCCCGTGCATAGAACGGGAACGTGCCATTCTGCAGGGGGATAGGCAATTGGTAGGTCCGCATCTCGTACTCTTCCGCCCGTCCGAATATGAAGAACTTGATCTCTCCGTCTTTGGAGAGCAAGATATCCTCAATTCGTTTGGGAACAATCCCATATCCCATCCTCGTGACATCCGCCAGCGGTTTCCAGTCTGCGGCAGAGTCGATGAGCAGCGCCTTTGCCACTTCACGTGGAAGTCCCATGATGTGCATCATGTACGCCAGTTTTCGCGCAATCCATGGCGCCGCATACGACGTGCCCTGAACGGCAACCGGCAACAACCCGCCATTGTAGACCTTGATCCGTT
Organism: Kiritimatiellia bacterium; assembly: GCA_017459225.1. GTDB lineage: Bacteria > Verrucomicrobiota > Kiritimatiellia > RFP12 > UBA1067 > RUG572. The sequence goes on along the minus strand of JAFUDL010000521.1, from coordinate 2,144 downwards.
CATCCGAAAGGTGTCCATCGCCGCCGTAATAGGCGACGTCCGGCTTGCAGAAAAACGACAGCACCGGCCCCACCCGCGTGTAGGATGCAGGCTTGTCATCGAAAGCGACGGAGTTGACCACCACGGAGTTCAGCGAATCCGCCGGCGCCCCCATGCGTAACGTGGTAGCGCCCGCTTCGCGTCTCTTGTTGGTGCCGGCGACAACGAAAATGATGTCGTCAAACTCATGTTGGAGTGCATCAAGCTCCGCCGCCGAAGGAGAAATGAAGTTCTCCGACGTCTCGGCATCCGTGCCCAACGAAAGATTCCAGACCTTGACGTCCCTGTTCGCGGTTACGATCCGGCGTATTTCCTGCATGATTTCAAACGAGCGAAACCCATGCTTTGTGGCGACGCCGAAATGACGGACCCGAAAACGACCGCAACCGTCTTGCAATCCAGGATTGAGCGAGGGACCATCCACGATGATGAACGAAACCGCCGTTCCGTGCGCAGAGTCCTCATGGTCAAGCTGTATTGCCCTGTCCGTGATCCTGTTCTCAAAGGTCACCCACTCGCCGAAATGGGCCTTCGTATCGAATTGCGTATCGATCACGCCGACAATCGGCTCGCCGTTGGGCTTGGGATATGTGCTTGCAAACAACGGCAAATCCGTCTGCGACGTGCTTTGTTCGTCAATTGGCGGTATCGTGTTGATGTCCGAAACGCCCATCGATATCAGGAATGGAGCCTTCTTCTGTATCTTCTGAATCTCGTCAAGTGTCAGACGAAGCGTCGTCTTGTTGTAGATGCGGTCGTCGTTGATCTGTACGCCAAAGTTGAGCATCAGCTGCTTTGTATCCGTATTGAGATCGTAGATTGAAATTACCGACTCGCCCACAAAGACCGTTGTGTCCTTCGGAATGGAAAAATCGGCAACGGAATCGACGTCCTTCAAGAGACGGCTGAACATCGTCTTCGAAAACTGTCCGGCATCACGGACGCCCGCTTTTACGTCCTCCGTGTCCTTATACTCCACATTGCCCTTGAAGCACGTGTCAAGCACCGACTTGAAATCATGCAACTGCTTCAGCGTCCGGGCAATCGTTTCAACTTCAACGTAATGCGTAAACACATGGCGATGATAGGCCTTGCCGTCAGCATCGTGCCAGGTTTCAAACTTTGCGCCTCGGATGGCCTCCGCCTGTGAACAGCCCTGTTCGGCAAGCAAAACCGATATCCGTCCCGTCTTCGGAACGACGCGTTTATAATGAACGTTCACGAGCGCTTTGGCAATGCCGTGATCAGCAGAAAACCAGTATCGATGCACTTCTGTCAGCCGTTCGATTAACCGATCCACCGCAGACACATGAAAATGGAAGTCTTTCGGGAAGCTCACGCCACCACCTCCACCTTCATTCTTGACCGGGCGCATTCCGCCCTTCAATTCCAATATCGGATTCATTCCGCACTCTCCTTGTCGGAAAGCAGTTCACGTCCGATACCGCTCTTTGATTTCTGAAGGAGTATGCCAATCTCCCGCACGGTGAACCCTGCCGCCTTCAGTTCCTCCGCGCTTTTCTCCTTCCCTTCGCAGATGGCACGAAAGAGGCGGCGGAAATAATCGCTACCATCACGTGGATCGCTGAACGCGACCGATGTCTTGATGAGATTCTGCAACTCACCGGGATGAGGAATCTTTTCCAAGAGCCTCATCAACTTCTTGAACAGGCGGATGTCATGCGTCGCCAGTGAGACCTTGCTCAGGTATTTGGCCAGCATGCGTTCGGCTATCGCCATCAAATCGTCTTGGGTGTAACAGTCGAAATTGACGACGAAATCAAACCTCCGCGTCAATGCTCGATCAAAATACTTGAAAAGATTTGTCGTAGCAACAAGTATGACGTTGGCATTGAGGCCGTCCAGTCCCTTCAATACTTCCGTGGTTGCCCTCCCCATCTCCCGAAGGTCATTTGGGTTTGTGCGATCAAGCGCAAGGGCATCAATCTCGTCAAAAAGGACAAGTACCCGTTCTGGACAGGAGAAACTCTCGATCTCCTTAAAAAGCGAGGCAACATTTTTTGCCGTCTGACCCAGCTTGCTGTCAACGAGAACCGTGGTGTTGACACTAAACAATTCACGCTTAAGTAGTCGAGCAAGATGCT
>JAFUDL010000520.1 GCA_017459225.1 Kiritimatiellia bacterium | reverse complement strand
CTCTACGACGACAATGCGGCGGTGTGGATGGCTGGCGACGGCATGTTCTCTGCGGCGGCATCATGGAAGGAGGGACGCACGGCGGAGGCCGGGCGCAACGTCTCGTTCGTCTCCGGCACAGGCACGGCGTCCAACGACCTCGCGGCGGGCACGGCGTTCGGCCGTCTTGCGTTCGGCGTGGAGAGCGGCAGCTGGACGATCAACGGCAACGCCGCCTCATTCGCGGAGGTCGTCAACGCTTCCACCGCCACGCAGACGTTCAACCTGCCGCTCTCGTACGAGGGCGACTTCAGCCCCGAGACGCTCGGCGCGCTCGTCTTCTCCGATCTCGCTGTCGGCGGCACGTTCCTGCCGATTGGCTCGGGCGACATCGTGTTCTCTGGCGACGCCACGATAGAGAAGGCCGACTTGCGCTACAACGTGCGCACGTGGGACAATCCTGAGGACTATCCTCTGCCCAGCACGGGCTGGGCCGCCTCGAAGGGCTACGCGGCCGTCAACAAGAAGCAGGTGCACCTTCTGCGCACGCTTCCCGGCAGCCACGCGACGATCGGATTCCTGCAGACCACTCTCACCGGCCAGCGCATGCAGGCGACGATTCTCGACGGCGACTTCACGATACGCGACGCCGTCTCGCTCGGCAGCGACAGCATCTTCGCCGTCAAGAACGGCACCACGACGCTCCTTTCGCCGTTCGCCCCAACCGGCTCGCTTGGCGTGAACGCAAACATCATCGTGCATGAAGGCGCCAAGCTCGCGATGCACTCGCTCAACGCCACCACCGGAACGTTCATTCTCGCGGACGGCGATGTGGACTGCGAGAGCATGGTCTCCACGGGCACGCTGTACCTGCGCCGCAACGGCGTTGTGAACACCGACAGAATCGTCGCCACCACGCAGCTTGACGGCGTCACGGTGGGGCCGCTTGGCGCGCATCTCGCCATCAACGGCGCCACCACGATCACGCTCGGCGCCTCGGCGACGACGGGCGTGGTGTTCCGCACTTCGACTCCCGCAGGCGAGCCTGCCGTGATATCGCAGACCGGCGCGCTCACGCAGAACGCCGAAGTGCCCAGGACCATGACGGGGGGCGGCAGATTAGTATATGCGCACACCGACGCGTTCTCCGGCATCGCGACGATCGCGGTGGGCGAGGGAACGACTGCGGACTTCTCGTCCTGCGCCTCGGCGCACTTCACGAACACCGTTGCCCTCGCGAATGGCGCCGTGCTGAAGCTGCCCGAGTGGGACGGCGCCGCAAGCTTCTTCGACGTCGCCCCCGCGCTTCCCGCGGAAGGCACGGCCACGATCCGCATCACGCCCAGCGCGCTCCTTGAGGCTGGCACGTTCACCCTCGTCGACGGCGGCATGGACGCATCCGCTCTCGACCATCTCGCGGTGAGCTTCACCGGTCCCAACGCGCCTCTCTACGGCGTCACGCTCGCCGTTGATGGCGGCGCGCTCAAGGCCGTCGTCACGCGCACTCCTGTCGCCGGACCGAAGAAGGCGCGCATCACCTTCAGCGGCTACATCGGCACCACCACGCTCGCCGACTTCCCCGCACTCGTGAAGCTGCCCGCCGGCGTGCCTGGCTTCGCCTATTCCGATGCGGCCGCCAATGGCGCCGACGTCTATTTCACCGACGCCGCCGGCAATCGCATCGCGCATGAGATCGACACATGGAACACGTCTGGCGCTTCCTACCTCTGGGTGCGCGTGCCTCAGCTCGAAAGCGCCTCCACCTACGTCACCATGCACTGGGGCGGCGGCGCGGAGAACGTGCCGGCGCTGAGCGACAAGACGTTCGCCGGCGACTACATGGGCGTGTGGCACTTCTCCGAGTTCGGCACAAGCACGCCCGACGCCACCGCGAACGCGCTCACCATGACGGCGGCCGGCACCACGTCGAGCCTCACGCTTGTAGACTCTCCAGTTGGCACGGGCATGGACAACGTCTCCAATGCCGCGCGCCTCACCACGCCCAACAGCAGCAAGTGGCTCGAGTACGTCAACACGAAGCAGCTCACAATTTCGGGATGGTTCAAGGCGAGCTCCAAGACGGCCAACATGCGCATCGTCTCCAGCAAGACGACGTGGACGATCGCTGGCTGATTCGAGGTGACGACTCGCGGCTCGGCGGCCACCGATCTGCTTGTCGGCGGCGCGAACAGCGCCCAGTACACCAAGACGGGCATCGCCAACTACTACGACAACTGGGTGCACTTCGCGGTGATCTTCGACGGCACGCCCGAGACGCCCGTCTCGCGTATGTACATCAACGGCGCGCTTGTGAATTCCATATCTGGCTCGAACTACCTCCTGCAGACGATCGACAACCCGCTCACGTTCTTCTCGTACGGAACGGCGACAGGCGGCAACACATTCCTCGGACGCATCGACGAGATGCGCCTCTCGAAGAGCGTCCGCTCCGATGACTGGATAAAGGCCGCGTACACGACAATGAAAGACCCTGCCGCCTTCGCCACGGCGGGCGCGGTCGAGACGTCCGTTGCCACGCCGTATGATTTCCGTCCGCTCACCCAGCCCAACACCGTGAACGAAGACACTGGCTCCTACACTGTGTACGCGGGCGTCGACACCACGCTCACGCATCCCGGCGAGGGCATTCTCGTGATCGAGGAAGGCAAGAAGGCGACGGTGCCGGGCTGGAACGGCGAGATCGGGAACCTCGGCTGGATAAAGTACACCGACGCAGGCACGGTGGTTGAGGCGCCTCGTTCGGGCGTGACGGAGTACGCGGGAGACCACGCGCTCGTCTTCGCCGAATGTGCGCGTCCGCTGGTCTTCTCAGGCGACGTCACCGTTCGCGGCGAATACTCGATTCTCCAGTACGAGCACGCGCCCGTCACCATCACGGGCGGCACCACCACGTTCAGCGGCATCGTGCGCATCGGCGAGCGCAACGCCGACCAGGGCTTCGGCACGAACTGGGGCGGAATCCTCAATGTCGAGGGAGGCCTTGTGAAGAGCGACGGTTCCGGCACGCTCGACCGTTCCGGCTACACCGACCGCGTGACGCTGATCAACGTCACGGGCGGTAGGTTCACCGTTCCCGTGCGCGTGTGGTACAGCACGAACGTCGAGACGGGGCAGGGCCACTTCGACGTCAACGTGGGCGGCACGGGCGTGTTCGCGCCTGACTACTTGGGCCAGCGCAACTCCGGCACCATCACCTACAAGACGGTTCTGATGAACGTCAACGGCGGCGGCGTGTTCCAGGCGCCTGCGTCCGTGCCGAGCTGGACCACGGTCACATCCGGCGAAGGCACGCCCGTGGTCAGCGCCGCACCTGGCTCCACTGTGGAGTATGCGGGCGACATCGTTGTGCCCGCATCGACAACGCTCACGTTCGCGGGCGACGCCTCGGCGAAGCCGTATTTCGCGATGAACTGCGAGATCGCAGGCGAGGGCACTGTCGCGATCGAGAACGCGATATTCGACGCCAGCGAGAACCTGGTGGCCACCAATTTCACCGGCGGCGTGACGGTGCGCGCGGGCGGCGTGCTGATCCTTCCAGCGGGCGAAGTGGCGCCGTTCCCGATCACGCTTGAGGAGGGCGCGCGCGTGATCGCCACGGTCACGGAGACGCCGGACGGAACGGCGGCGTTCCTTGGCGCGCTCGCGGCGACGCCTGGCTATGGCACCGCCACCATCGAGTTCGACATGCCGAACTCCGTGCCGCAGGGTTCCGTTTACACGATCTCCACGTCGAACCTTCCCGCCGGCGCCGCGGGGCATCTCGCTGTCGAGTTCACCGGCGCGGCAGGCGAGACGACCTCCGGCACGATTGGCCTCGGCGAGGACGGCGAGGTGCAGGTGACGATCACCGGGAGCGAAAACCAGGGCGGCTCGCTCGTGTGGGCGGGCGCTACGGACGAGACGGTGACGGGCGACGCGTCCGTGCTGGCGTGGACGCGCCTCGGCGGCGACGAGACGCTGCTGCCGTTCTTCCCGAATCTGCCTCTCTGGTTCACCGACGCGGCCGCGCTCAAGACCGTCACCGTGGCGGAGTCCGTCAAGAGCGGCCCCGTGACCATCAACGCCGATGCAGACTACACTCTGCGCGGCTCGGCCAAGATCGACGCGCCCATAGCGGTGAAGGAGGGCAACGGCACGCTCGTTCTCGACGGCGGCGGATTCGTCAATCCCACCAGCGTCGTGCTTAAGGCCGGCGTGACGCGCCTCGGCAATTCGGCGACGTTCGGCATGCTCGGATCTGATGAAACGCGCGTCGTGGTGGAGGATGGCGCCACGCTAGACCTCAACACGAAACTGGCCGGATCCGGTGACACGGGCCGCGGCGCCGTTCTCCAGAACCAGACCGTCGTCATCAAGGGCGAGGGCGTTGACGGACGCGGCGCCATCACGGATGAAAGCGAATTGCACCAGAGCATCTGGCACTTCCAGCTTGGACGCATTGAGGTGGCCGCCGATGCCACTATCGCGGGCACGAGCCGCATCGACCTGAGGAAATCCTCGAACGCGACGTACGCCGGCAACACTTCGCTCACCGGATCCGACGAGGTGACGCTCACGGTCAAGACGCACGTGGACGAATCCGTCAACTGCGGCCTCAACCTCAACAACGCGGACGTGGCGATCGGCAAGATAGTGCTCGCGGAAGGCGGCATGATGGGCTTGGAGGGCGCGACTGCGATGAACGTGCCGAAGGGCGTGGAGATGAAGTCGGGCTCGCGCCTGCATTACTGGGGCGCGACAGGACGCAAGGCGCCGGTGGTGGTGACGGGCGAAGGCGTGGGCTTCAAGTCGTCCGGTGCCGATACGAACGTGCAGGACGCGCCGGTGACCGTGCGCGAAGGAACGTCCGCAGATCTGCGCGGCGACAAGGTTCTCACGTTCTCCTCGGCGTTCACGAACGAAGGCGCGGTGACGGTCTCGGCCGCAACGCACAAGATGACGGGAACGATGGCGGGTGAAGGCAACTACTCCGTCTTGGGCGGCGATTTCCAGGTGAACCCCACGGCTGCGGAGAATCTGAACCTCGAGGTGTCCGGCGGCACGGCGCATGTGGGCGCGGTGGCGGACTGGTCTGCCGTTCCCATGACGCTCGCGATGACGGGCGGCACGCTCTGGTGGGGCATGGGCGAGGAGGCTGGCTTCCCGAACGCGACAACGCCTGATGTTTCCGGCGTCACGGGCGGCACGCTCAGATTCCATTCCGGCGCGGCGAACGCGGTGGTGTCGCAGGCACTTGCTGCCGCCCGCCCGGCGAACATGTACTTCTACAACAACGGCGACGGGCAGACGACGACGCTTCCGGCGGGCAACTGGGAGACGAGCGGCACGCTCTACGTGGGCAGCGGCGATTATCCTTCGCACCTCAAGCTCGGCGAAGGCGCAAACCTCACTGCGGCGACGCTGCAGCTGGCAGCCGAGAACGCCTCGCCGAAGGATTCAGTGATCGAGGTAGGGCCGGTCTCCACGTTCACGCTCACGTCCGGCGGCACGATCGGCCAGTGGAGCGGCGCCTCCTCATACAACCATGAGGTGATCGTGAACGGCGGCACGTTCAACTGCACGGCCGCGACCTTCCTCGCGGCGTACGACTGCCCGCTCTGCTATCTCACGCTCACGGACGGTCTGATGAACGTGAAGGGCATAAACGTACGTTCCCGCACGAGCTACATATACGACAACACCGACGAGCGCTTCACGATGACGGGCGGCGAACTCGACCTCGGCGACGGCGGACTCACCTCTGCCAGGATGAAATATGGTAATACGCACGCCAACCTCCAGGGCGGCCTCTACAAGGCGACCGCGAACCACAGCGTCGGGTACTACGGCATGCTCGTGGCGACGGGCGAGGACATGGACAATCCCGGCGAGCTGACGATCGACCTGAACGGCAATACCGTCACGCACAGCTACACGCCGCACTTCGGATCTTCCGAGGTCACGATCACCGGCGAGGGCTCGTATGTGACGTCGAGCGACTTCCAGGGCATCGTGAACGGCAAGTGGACGGTTGACACCGCGGCGAATGCAACCGTCAACCTATCGGGATTCGCAGGATTCGCGGCCGGCCTAGAGCTGAAGGAGGGCACTTCGGCCTCGCTCGGCATCTCCGGCGAGGGACTTGTGGAATATGCGGCGCTGCGCGGGCAAGGAAGTTCGGATGCCGGCTATGCGTACGTCACGAACAACGGCGCGATGCCGTCCGTAGCGTCTCATCTGAAGATGCTCACAAGAAGCTTTGGCAGCAATCAGGCACCGATGAATTCGAGCGCGTTCGCCGTTCGCGGCCAGTTCTACGTCAATGAGGACGATGCGGGCACGTGGACGTTCGCAGGCAACTTCGACGACCAGGTTGCCCTATGGATGGACGGCGTGAGGGTGTTCTACAACGGTTCGTACAATTCCGTGGCCACCGCCCAGACGGAGGTGACTGCCGGCTGGCACGATTTTGTCCTTGTGACATACGACGGAACTGGTTCGCAGGGACCGTATGTGAGCGACTGGAAGAGCAACGGCATGTGCCTCGGCTGGATGAAGGGGGCCAGCACCTCCACTGCAGCCGCAGACTACAATCGCTTCGACACCTCCACGCTTCGCATGCGCACGAAGAGGCCGATCACAAGCGACAGCAGCATCGTCGTGGAGCGCGTGGCGGGCAACTACGGCGATCTTGACCAGCTGCGCGCGCGCACTGGGTGGGGGCTTCTCTGGGTGACGAATTCGCTCAAGGACGTTCTGAACACGAAGATCGCCCAGCAGCAGGCCGCGTCGATGCGCTACACGGGCGGTTTCCTCGTGAACGAGGCGCATGCGGGCGAGTGGAAGCTCTTCGGCTCGGTGGACGACAGAATCGTCGTGAAGTTCGATGACAAGGAGGTGCTGGCCAACAGCGCCTGGAACAAGCTTGCAGAAGGCACCACCACCGTCAAACCCGGCTGGCATACGTTCGAAATCCGCATCGGCGACGGCGGTGGCGGATATGGAACCGACGCTGCCGGCATCAACAATGGCTACGCTTTTGCGGTGCAGCGTCCAGGCGACGCCGCGAAGCAGCCGTTCGACGAGCGCACGCTCACGTTCACCAAGAAGGCGCTTGTGGCGCAGACGGCCGAAAAGCCCGGTCTCGGCGGCACGACGACTGTCGCGGAGGGCGCAACGCTCTCGAACGGCAGCCCAGGGGATGGAGCGAATCTCGCAGGACGCTTCTGCCCGATCTACGGAACGCTTGAGGGCGGCGGCACGCTGAGCGGACCGTTCCGCTTCACGGGCGAGGAGAACGTGTGGCGTCTCGGCGCAAACCAGCGCGCGATCACGGACGGCGTGACGTTCAAGAACGCCGACGACCTCACGCTCGCCGGACTCAAGACGATCGAGCTTGCGTTCTCCGCGCGTCCCGCGGTGACCAAGTTCGTCGTGGGCGACGCGCTCGGCCTCACTGCCGAGACGGCGGCCGAGAAGGTGCGCGTGACCATTGACGGCGAGCCGATGGGGCATTTCAAGTGCCTCGTCGAGAACGGCGACCTCAAGCTGCGCTTCGACAGCGGCACGTTCATTATCGTGCGGTAGTCGGCTCCGGAATATCCGGAATATCCGGAATATCCGGAAGATCCGGAAGTTCCGGAAGCTCCGGAAGGCTGACATCACCGAAATTTCACAAAATTGCCACTTGACGTCAGACAAAAAAAAATGCTAAATTATAGACCATAGTTCGGGGAAGTGGGTTTCCTCGAAACGATAGTCTG
>JAFUDL010000519.1 GCA_017459225.1 Kiritimatiellia bacterium | reverse complement strand
TCCTTGATCCGGAAACGCAACTGCTGGACGTCTTTCCCCGTCTCGGGGTTCAGTCCCTCGTCGGGCGCAATGAATCCCGCCTCCGCCAGTTCCGACAGCGCCTCGGACAGATGTCCGTTCCGCTCCATGCCAAGCGCCGAGGCGATTTCCGACACGTTCCTCGGCTGGTCGCAGAGGAGCCGCAGGATGTCCGCCCGAATTCCCGGTTCGCCGGTGATCACGTCCCTGAACATCTCCTCGAAATCCACGGCCAGCACGCTCTTCGCCACGAACGCCATCTTGCGGACGTTCTCGTCTGCCGACAGCGCAGGATCCACCTCCTCCAGGTATCTTGGAACGCCGCCAGTGACAGAAAGCACATCCAGTATGTCGGTCATATTTTCCCTAGACACCTTGGTGCCCCAGAATTTCACACATTCGCGGAGCGGCAATTCCGGCACGACGAAATCGTACGAACGCCGCCCGGCAAACGCACCATTATCAATGATATTTCGCTTGATCCATGTGGACACACTGCCGCATACGACAACGACAAGCTTTTTGTGCCGCGAGAACAAGTTGTCCCATGCCACTTTCAGCACTTCAGGGAACGCGATGTCATAATACCCCATCCAAGAAACTTCGTCTAGGAGAACTACTGTCTTTCCTTTGTTCGGTATCTGCGAATCAAGCCGTGCAAATGCCTTTAGCCAATCCGACACGGGGCTTTCGTCGCAATTCGTCTGCAAGGAAAGCTGGGATATGAAGTACTTGAGCTGATCTACATTTGTCATCTTTTCTTTTGGACGCAGTCCCTCCAGCTTGATTAGACGTGCGCCAGCCCTTCGGGCGAATTCGGCAATAAGGGTTGACTTGCCTACCCGTCGTCTGCCACGACAGGTAACAAGTGATGGAACGCGCTTGTTCCAGAGAGATTTCAATGACGAAATCAATTCTTCTCGTCCAAAAAAGTCTTTCACAAAATAATCCTTTCAAACAAGAACGGCGATATTATATCATTGTTTTTTACTTTACGCAACAATGCATCGGGCACGGTTTTTTATTTATCGACGAACCGTGCCCTGCCCCTCCCCGACATATTGCCGCCCATCGTCAGACGATTCATATCAGACCGACTGAGGGACAGGCCCTCGCGCAACGGTCAAAATGGTCGCGACAAGCGTGACCACTGGCGAGGCTCCCCCGTATGGGGAGCCGCCATCTTGGCGGCGGGCGGCCGCCGATGGAACGGCGGCCCTACCGCGCATTGCGCCGTCCGCATGTACGGCGGCCTTGTCGCGGTAGGGACGGCGTTCCAGCGCCGTCCGCATCACGGCCTACTGCAACCCTGCGGAGCAAAGGACACGGAAGCCGATGGAGTTGCCGCGGTATGTCGGCGTGAGGTTGTTGCGATACGCCGGCCGGCAGTAGCCCGCCGCGTAGTTCCAACTCCCGCCCCGCCTCACGCGGTTCGCGCCCGACGCGCCAGAGAGAGTGTTCGCCGGTGTCGCAGGATCGATGTTCACCTTGCCGCCGTGCGCCGTGATGTCATCCGCATACCAGTCGAGACACTATTCCCACACATTGCCGTGCATGTCGTAGAGGCCCCAGGCGTTCGCCGCGTACGAGCCGACGATGGCCGTGCCGTTCGTCACGCCGCAACTGGCTGCTGGATCGACGTAGTACGTCCCGCTCAGCACTTTTCCGCCGTTGCGCTCGTAGCGTCCCAGCAGTTTCAGATTGTCGTCTGGGTTCGTGTTCAGGATGGCCGAGCCGTCGTTCCAGTAGCCGACGCCGTTCTCCGCGCGGGCGGCAAATTCCCATTGCGCCTCGGAGGGGAGGTCGAAGTCGAGGCCCGTCTTGGAACGGAGCAGTCCAAGGAAGGACGAGGGGTTGGGCTTTTTCGGCCACGAGCAGTTGGCGATCTCGTCAGCGGTAGCGGCGGCGTTGCTGTTGTACTTGAGGCGGATCTCGTTGTAGCACACCTTTTCCATCGGGCGCATGAACCCTTCGCTCGTGAAGTCCTCGGAGATGGTGGAGTTCGTGGCCACCTGGCTCCATTGGGACTGCGTCACCTCGTAGACGCCGATGTAGTAGTTGTTCGTGAGCGTCACCTGGTGCGTCCCCTCGCGGGCGGCCTGGCGGATCTGGGTCTCCAGCGTGGTCGAGCCCATCGTCCACTTCACGTCCTTGGCCATGACCTTGCGCATGAGGAGCGTCGTCGTCTTGTAGAGGCCGTTCGTCACGCCGCCCGGCACGAAGTCGGCGGCGGGGTAGTAGGTCTGCGTGTCCGGCTGGGCGGCGGCGGAGACGTCCACGGCCATGTAGTCGGGCGTGTTGTCGAGGGGCCAGGCGGTCACGCGGGCGCGGGCGCCGTTGGCGGCGATCTTGAAGCCGTTGCCGTCCGCGCCCGTCCACGTCTGGTCCGGCTGCCACGTGATCGTGTAGGTTTCCTTTCCGGACACCTTCTTCCACACGTCGCCTTGGGCGTTGCAGACGGCTTTGCCGCCGATGGAGGTCCAGCCGGGGTCGTCCGCCGCCGCGCGCGTGTTG
>JAFUDL010000054.1 GCA_017459225.1 Kiritimatiellia bacterium | reverse complement strand
TGCGCGGATGGTCGCGGCGGATGCGCGCCTCCCAGTTCGGCGTTTCCGCCTCCGCGCCCAGAAGCGCGCAGGCGGCGCAGCAGACGACGAGATGCTTCTTCATGCGTTCGGCCATAGCTGGGCGGCGAGTTCGCGGAGCTTGTACTTCTGGATCTTCTGAGACGCGGTCATCGGGAAGATGTCCATGAAGTGGACGTACTTCGGGATCTTGAACCACGAGATCTTGTTGTGGCAGAAGTCCGCGACGTCCTCTTCCTTGATGTCCGCGCCGTCGGCGGGGATGATGAACGCGGCGGGCTGTTCGCCGTACTTCTTCGAGGGGCAGCCCACCACGGCCACGTCCTTCACGCCGGGCATCGTGCCGAGGAAGTCCTCAACCTCCTTCGGGGAGATGTTCTCGCCGCCGCGGATGATGAGGTCCTTCAGGCGGCCCGTGATGTAGTAGTAGCCGTCCTTGTCCATGCGGCCGATGTCGCCGGAGTGGAGCCAGCCGTTCTTGTCGATGCACTTCGCGGTCTGCTCGGGCATCTTGTAGTAGCCCTTCATGCAGTTGAAGCCGCGGCAGCAGATCTCGCCGTCCGTGCCGATGGGGGCGAGGTCGTGCGTCTCGGGGTCGATGATCGCCACCTCGATGCCGGGGAGGGCCTGGCCGATCGTCTGGCACTTGCGCTCGATGGACGGCTCGAAGGAGCGCGTCATCGTCATCACGGGGCCGGACTCGGTGAGGCCGTAGGGATTGCAGACCTCCTTCATGAACATGCGGTCCACGACCTGCTGCATGCGGTGCACGGGGCAGGCGGACCCGCTCATGATGCCGCTGCGGAGCGAGTGGAAGTCGAACTTGGAGAAGAGCGGGTGGTCGAGCATCGCGATGTACATCGTGGGGACGCCGTAGACGGCCGTGCACTTCTCCTTCTCGATCGACGCCATCACCTGGATGGGGTCGAACTTCTCGAGGAACACCATCGTGGAGCCGTGGTTCACGCAGCTCATCACGCCCAGCACGCACCCGAAGCAGTGGAATAGCGGCACGGGTATGCACACGCGGTCGCGGCAGGTGAGGTTCTGGCAGGCGCCGATCCAGAAGCCGTCATTCGCGATGTTGCGGTGAGTGAGCTGCACGCCCTTGGGGAAGCCCGTGGTGCCGCTCGTGTACTGCATGTTCACGACGTCGTTCACATCGCATTCGCCCTGGCGCTTGAGGTAGTCCTCCCACGGCGTCTCGACGGCAAGCGACATCACCTCGTTCAGGGAGTACATTCCCCTGTGCTTCTCGCCGCCGAGGAACATAACGCGCCTTAGGTGGGGGTACTTCTCGCTTCTCAGCTCGCCGCGGGGCTGTTCGCGCAGCTCGGGGACGAGCGTGTAGATCACGTCCACGTAGCTGCAGTCGCGGTAGCCGTTGATGATGAAGAGGTTCTCGGTGTCGGACAGCTTGAGCGCGAAGTCCATCTCGTGCTCTTTGTAGTTCGTGTTGAGCGGCAGCAGGATCGCCCCTATCTTGGCGGCGGCGAACATGAGGACGACCCAGTGCGGCACGTTGGTGGCCCAGAGCGCGATCTTCTCGCCGCGCTTCACGCCGAGCGCCATCAGGCCGCGCGCAAGACGGTCCACCTCTTCGCCGAACTCGTACCACGTGAGGCGGTAGTCGCGGTCGGCATAAACGACGGCGTCGTTCTCGCCGCAGCGGGCAATGGTCTGGTCAAGAAGCTGACCTAGCGTGTACTCCCTCGTGACCGGCAGGTTGCGCCAAGGCAAGCCGCGCGAAACGCTCTGGGAGAACGGCGCCTGCGTGGGCGCCGTTCCGTACGGGTCTGTCAGTTTGAATTCGACCATTTTTGCACCTGTTTTCTGTTTGAGCGCATTAGTATATCAAAACCGCGCCGCGCTTGAAATGACAAACTTCGGCAATTGAATAGGCGGGGGCGTAATTCACCGCCGAGCCTTCTGATGATTGGAAACAACTATTCGAAACAACTCTCCCAAAGTTGTTTTTACCAGTTGTTCTGGTTGTTTCCAATCTCAAAACGCATGGATGAACAACGCAGCGCCCGAATAGGCCCGCGGAACATCATGACTGCGGCGTCATCTCACGAACAGTATGGTTCCGTTGAGGTCGGTGAACTTCGCCGTGAAGCACACGCCCTCGTCCACGGCCTTTTCGTCAAGCGACACGATGTAGTTGCGCGGGCGCTCCACCTCAAGCGCGATGTTGCCGCGCAGGCCTTCAGCGGCGGCGGATGTAACCGTCAAGAGCGGTACCTCGAAGTCGCCCCGGCTGGCCTGGCGGCAGCGCAGAAGCAAATTTAACTTCTCGCCCTCCGGCCACGTGTAAGGCATGTCGTCTAGGTTCACCACGCCCTTCTCGCGCAGAAGACCGTCGCCCTCCAGCGGATCGATCATGATCCGCGTGCCAGTGGCCATGCCCACCTGCATCCAGCTGATCGCTCCGCCTGCGAGCACCTGAAGAGTTCCGTTCATCACCGAGAACTGGCATGCGGTTTCCGGCTTCGCGCTGTTTCCGTACGCACCATAGGAAATCGACGAACCCAGGGCAAGCGTGCCTGTGCCATGCTTGTAGAGGTATTTGCAGTTGTTCAGGGTGATCGGCGAGAGTATTGTGAGCGTGTCCTCGCCGTCCACGTGGAACTGCGCGGCTCCCTCCATGTAGATGCCCCTGTTCGGGTCGTCAATCGTCAGGCTCTGCCGCGCCTTGAGCATCGAGTAGTACGTGAGGCCGAGACAGTCGAACTTGAATTCCGGCGGATTCCCGCCGAGATTTCTCTCGTCCTCAATCAAGATCTCCTGATATTTTACCAGAGACGGAGTTCCGTAGCCACGTTGGCTCAGGTTGATCGAACCGAAGTAGTTGGTGTTGTAGGCATATGGCACATAATGCCTGATGCCGTTGTTTGAGCTGCCTGGATGCATGTTGATGTGGGCGGTCGCAGGCCCTTCAATCTCGTCATGCAGCGCAATGGTGCGGTTGCTTTCTCCGCTTAGCTTGAAAGGCGCGTCCACCGTGCTGCGCACGTGGATTTTTCCATAGAAGTTGTGGGTGCATTCGTTTTGGTTCTTGTAGCCTGCCGCCCCCATCACCGAGAAGCCGTACGCCCACAGGTCGTTCACCGTGGTGAACTCCGCCTTGAGAGTGAGGCTGGCCATCA
>JAFUDL010000518.1 GCA_017459225.1 Kiritimatiellia bacterium | reverse complement strand
CACCGCGTAGGCCTCGTCGCCGGGCGGGAGGGCGGGCGGCGCCGGGCGCCGCGCCGCGCGGGGTGGCGCGGCCTCACCGGCGTCCGCGACGACGCGCGGCGCCTGCGCACCGAACCAGTCGGCGAAGTGCCGCTCGAGCCATGGTGCCGCCGCCGGGTCGGGACAGTCGAGACGGACCGCCGTCCCCGCGTCGAACGGGACGGGGCGGTCCATGTCGCTCTCGAAGGAGGCCGGCGCCGGGATCGGCGCGAGTTCGACGGCGGGCGCAAACGGGACCGGGCGGCTCATTTGACGCCTCCCGCGACAAGCGCCTGGTAGCGCCGGAAGAGTTCCGCGACGCATTCGCTCTCGGTCGTCTTGGCTCCTCTGCAATTGAGGAACCGGCGCGGGCGGGCGGACGGTTTTCGCATGGTTCTCTCCGTTCGTTGTTGTGCCGCCATAGTCTAGCGGCGGCGTCCGCGTTTGGCAAGTCACCGCGACGCGCGGACGATTGTTTTTCCCGCGGCGCTCTGGTAGAATGCCCGCATGCACGACGCTCCCGTCCCGGCCCCCGAACCTCCGCCGCAGCGGCTCCACGGGTTCCTCCGCCTCCTGCCGTTCGTCCTCGCGGCGCTGGCGCTGGCGTGGCTCGCGCTCGACGCGCTCGTCTTCCACGAAAGCGCGCGCCACCTGCGCGACCTGGAGCGGGTTTCGGAGCTCCACCGGACCTACCGCCGATTCACGGAGGCCGAGGCGCGGATGAAGGAGGGCTCCGACAAGCTCACCCAGGCCGTCCGGCACTACGCCGCCACGGGGCGGCCCGAGTTCATCGCGGACTACGAGCAGGAGGAGAAGGCCGACCGCAACCGGGAGCGCGCGATCGCGATCGTCGAGGAGATGCCCGGCGTGGATCCGACGGCCCTGCGCATGCTGCACGAGTCGATGGAGCATTCGCTCGGGCTCCAGGACGACGAGCACCGCGCCATGCGCCTCGTCGCCGAGGCGACCGGGCTGCCGCGCGAGCGCATGCCGCAGCACCTGCTCGACGTCGCGCTCACGCCCGAGGAGAAGGCGCTCTCCCCGGCCGAGAAGCGCCAGCGGGCGGTCGACATGCTCTACGACGAGTCCTATTTCGCCGCCAAGTCCAACATCTGGGACAGCGCCGCGCGCTTCCTCGACGGGACCATCGGGCGGACCGTCGACGACTTCGACGAGACCACGAAGCGGACGATCCGCTCGGTGGCGCGCCAGATGGTCCTCTTCACGCTCGCGCTGGCCGTCGTCTTCGCGCTGCTCGTGATCGCCGCCTCGGTCGGCTACGCCCTCTTCTCCCGGCTGAACCGCACGAACCTGGCGCTCGTCGCGGAGCTGCGCCGCGAACGGGACGCGACGCTCGCCGCCGAGAAGGCCAAGAGCATGTTCTTCTCGATGGTGAGCCACGACATCCGCACCCCGCTCAACTCCATCATCGGCTTCTCCGAGATGCTGCGCGACGGCGTCGCCGACCCGGCCGAGCGCGCCGACCACGTCGAGAACATCCTCTTCAGCTCCCACACGCTGCTCGCGCTCGTGAACGACGTGCTGGACCTCTCCAAGCTCGACGCCGAGAAGATGAAGTTCTCCTACGCGCCGTGCGACTTCCCCGCCCTGCTCGGGCGCGTCGCCGCCTCCTTCCGCATCCAGACCGCGCGGAAGGGGATCGGGCTTCGCGCCGACTGCGGCGCCATGCCGCGCCTGCTGCTCGACGAGGAGCGCCTCCGCCAGGTCCTCGTGAACCTCGTCGGCAACGCCGTGAAGTTCACCGACGAGGGCTCCGTCGAGCTGCGCGCCGCGTTCGCGCGTGCCCGCTGCTCGGCCGCCGACATGATACGCTTCGGCTCGATGCTCGAGGACCTCGAGTGCTACGTCGACAACTCCGTAGTCTGGAGCGAGACGGAGGGGAGGATCGTCGGGCGGCACGGCGGCATACGCCAGTGGCTGCGCGAGAACGCGCCCGACCTCTACGAGCGCTACAAGACGGTGATGAAGTACAAGGCGCTGGCGAGGAGGTTCCGCCAGGCGGTGGGGGTGGCGGATCCCGTCCCGGCCAGCGCCGTCCTGCCACCGCAGCTGCCTGGGAAGACCGATGGGGAGGGGATGCGGACGGGGGATGGCACTGGGATCCGGAGGGGCGGGGACAAGGAAGGAGATTCGAGAGAACACTGTTCGGAACAATCCCGTGGGAGGTCGGAGGGATCTTGTGCGGAGGAGGGTGAGCAAGAGAAGGCGATGGCGGGAGCGAGGGAGCGGGCAGGGGTGCTGCTGGGGAGGTGCGAGGGTACGGTGGCGAGCCTGGCGGCGCAGCTGGAGCGGGTGCTGTCGCCCGAGTATGTGGGGGATGGATGCGACGAGAACACAGTTCGAACTGAAATAGCTCGGAACGAGGGGCGGAGGCAAAGTTCGGCATAACGAAGGAAATTCGGTTTTACCTAAAAATCGCAGTTGAAGGCAATAACATCTTTGCTTGTCAGTTGAAGCTGGCTGGCTGAGACGTTCGTGGGGATGGTAGATGGCCGTTTCTGGCGAACGGTATCGTCATCTGCCCACCGATGTCGGGGGTGCACCACGACCGTAAACATCAGTCTACTCAACGTATTTGAGCACTGCCAATGCTTCTCGTAACGGCGCATTTGCGACTACGTAGAGTTTTACGCTCTCGCCAGCTCGTACCACGACATATTCCCGCAGTACCGCATATTCAGGCGACGCCGCCTCTCTTGTTTTCTCCTTGGCAAGAAGGATGCCCTTTCCGTCATAGCCCACAGCCACAAGAGCTTCTGTTGCCGAGTTTGAGAATCTCACGGCGTCAAGACCATCAATCTCGACATCATCCCACCTTCTCATCTCCTCCAAGACCTTATTCCAGTATTCGCTGGAAACATCAACCCCCAGTCGCCCCACAACATAGAAGTCGTTCTCCACTACGCATTTCTCAAACTTAAAGCCCTTCCATTCGCAACCCAGGATATTTCTCAGCTGATTCACAGAACTCGCATCGCTGATGTCAACGCTGCGCAATCTAGGTTCTTGATGATAAAAAATCCATACCCTTATGCAGACTGCACATATGAAAATCAGAAACAAGCACAGCAGGCACTTGTAGGCTCTCTCAAATACTCGAATCATTCTCTTTCTGTTTTTATGGGATTCTCTGCGACTCCGCGACTCTGCGTTAAAAAACTAATAGCTCATCCGCGTGGGGATGCCGGCGGCGTGCATGGCGTTCTTTATCTCGGCGATGGTGAAATCGCCGGAGTGAATCATGCCGGCAACGATCGCGGCGTCGGCACTGGCCTTCTGGAAAACCTCAACAAGATGTTCAGGACGTCCTGCGCCGCCTGAGGCCACTACGGGCACGTCCACGGCCTCTGCGATGAGGCGCGTTATCTCGAGTTCGAAGCCGGTGCGCATTCCGTCGGCGTCCACCGAATTCACCACTATCTCGCCCGCGCCAAGATCCGCCGCGCGCTTAGCCCACTCCACGGCGTCCATGCCCGTGAAGTCGCGGAAGCCGCGCGTGGTGATTTCGTATCCACTTGGACAGCGCGCGCTTCGAACTGGATCCATTCCCAGCACAACGCACTGCCTGCCGAACGCGGCGGCGCCTTTGGCGATTATCGAAGGATGGCGCACCGCAAGAGAGTTCACGGATATCTTCTCGGCGCCCGCGAGTATCACCCTCTCCATGTCGTCCACCGTCGCGATTCCACCGCCCACCGCGAACGGGATTCGCACAGCGCGCGCCACGGCCTCCACCATGCCTATGTCGATCGGCCGCCCCTCGGCAGATGCCGTGATGTCGTAGAACACAAGTTCGTCCGCCCCGCCGGTCGAGTACGCCACCGCCATCTCCACGGGATCGCCGAGGTCGACGTTGTTCTTGAACTTCACACCTTTCGTCACGCGTCCCGCGCGCACGTCGAGGCATGGTATCACTCGTTTTGTAAGCATAGAGGGTGCCTTTGCTAGAGCGAAAGGAACCATGAAAGGAAGTCGAGACCTATGCGGCCAGACTTCTCGGGATGGAACTGCGTGGCCACGAGATTGCCACGCCTCACCGAAGCGGTGAACTCGATGCCCGCGTATTCCGTCACGCCCCATGTATCGGGACTCTTCTCGGCGTAGTACGAATGCACAAAGTAGAACTCGCCGCCGGCAGGCACGCCCGCGTCTTCCATCCCCTCAACCTGATTCCATCCGATTTCAGGGATCTTGCATCCAGGCGCATGTGGGAAACGTCTTACGCGGCCGGAGAGCACGCCAAGCGTATCGACTCCGCCGTCTTCCTCCGAATGCTCGAAGAGTATCTGCATCCCAAGGCAGATTCCAAGGAATGGACGGCCTGAGAGCGCCGACGCGCGCACTGCCTCCAAAAGCCCAAGCTCGCGGAGATTTGCCATCGCGCTCGCGGCCGCTCCCACGCCAGGAAACACCACGCGCTCCGCCGCCGCGACCGCGGCGGGAGAGCGCGTGACCAAGGCCTCCGCGCCGAGCGCGGAAAAGGCGTTTCTCACGCTGGTGAGATTGCCGGCCCTGTAGTCGACGATCGCGAGCATTTACGCCTTGAGGCCCATCTTGGCGGCATCGACGTCAACAAGCCCGAGAGGCTTGATCGTCTTCCACGCGCCGCGCGTGAAGTCGGGAATGTCCATCGAGCGGCCGCGGTTGTCGGCTGACTTCTCGGTGAGCTCGCAGAGGCAGCACCAGCTTGCGAGGTCATAGACGTTCATGTCCAGCGGCAGGCCGTTCTGCAGGCAGTAGCTCAGGCGCAGCACCATCAGAAAGTCCATGCCGCCGTGGCCGCCCACCTTCTTGGCGATCTCGCCGGCCTGCTTCCAGAGCGGATGCTTGTACTTCTCGCGCAGCTCGGCGGTCTTCTTCTCGTCGAAGTTATGCGACTCGATTGCGATGCGCAGGGGATAGTCGGTGATCACGCCGTGCGTGCCCTGGATGAGGTTGATGCGGCTGTAGGGGCGCGAGGTGCCAACGTCGTGCTGCACCATGATGGTGCGACCCTTGACGGTGCGGATGATGGAGGTGTTCATGTCGGCCATCTTCACCTTGAGGCTGCGGCGCCACTGGTCGGCGGCGGAGGCGCCGTTGAAGCGCGCGCCGGTCTCGTGGAAGCCGGCCTGAAGCGAATCCACCGAGACGAGGAAGTCGAAGCGGTCGCCGCGGTTGATGTCCATGTCCATGCAGATCGGGCCGAGGCCGTGGGTGGGGTACTGGTTGCCGCCATGCACCGCGTTGTGCCTGAGGCGCCAGTAGTTCCAGTATCCGCCGTTGCCATTTGCCTCGTTCCACGCCGCGTAGTTGTAGCTGCGCAGATCGTGGATGTAGGCGCCTTCGCCGTGGGAGATCTCGCCCAGCACGCCCTGGTGCACCATGTTGTAGGCGAGCATCTCGGATTCGCCGTAGCAGCAGTTCTCGAGCTGCATGCAGTGGCGCTTAGTCTTCTCCGAGGTCTCCACGAGCTCCCAGCACTCGTCCACCGTGAACGCGCTCGGCACCTCGGTGACCACGTGCTTTCCGCACTTCATCGCGTAGAGCGCGATCGGCACGTGCAGTTCCCACGGGGTGGCGTTGTACACGAGATCCACCTCGGGGTCCTCGCACATCCTCTTCCAGTCCTCGGCGCCCTTGTCGCCGTACACCTTCGGCGCCGGCCTCTTCTTGGACGCGATGTAGCCAAGCGCGCGAGCGCGGCGCGCGGCGTTGATGTCGCAGATGGCGCTCACGCGGCCGCCGGGAATCAGAGTGAATCCGCTCACGCCGGCCATTCCGCGGCCAAGGCCCACCACGCCCACGCGCAGATCCTTGAACGGCTTGTCGGCGTAGCCGGCCATCATGCCCTCGCCTGCGGGAAGGTTGCGGGCGGCGCTTTCTCCGGCGGCGAGCGCTGCGGCGCCCATCCACAGCGTGCCCTTGAGGAAGTCTCTTCTCTTGGTGTCCATTTCGTCGTTTTCCTTTCTGTTAAATCAAACGCCCTCATTATATCATTTCCGGCGGACATCCGCAAGAACGCGCGCCGCGTCACGCGATATCCTTCTCGTCGATCATGATCTCGTTGCCGATGCGGTTCGTTATTTCGCCTCCTGTGGCGGCCGTGGCGTCCGCGAAGTCGTAGACCAGCTCGTCGAAGACCGACATGAGCGCGGCACGCTTCTCCTCGTCCTCCGGCATCATCTTCTCGAGGATGAAACCGACGTTGTCCGTCAGAATCTTGATGCCGCCGCCGCTGAGAACGGCGTTGGCGACCAGCAACTCGCCCTGACCGCCAAGCCCGAGGTCTTCCAGCTTGTTCTTGGCGCCCCGGATGGCCGTCTTCTGCGCCTCGGTGAGGTTCTCCTTGCGGATGCCGGGCGCTTCCTTCGGCGTGAAGAAGGACTTGAAGAGCGAGGCGCCGTGCTGAATCGACTCGATGATGTCGCCGGGCCGGTAGCCGCGCGTTTTCATGCCGTCGCTCATGGCGTCGGCCTTCTTGAAGGGGTGGAAGTGCGCGGTTGAGGCGAAGATGCCGAACGTCTCGCACTTGAGGAAGAGGCGGCGCTTGGGGCCGCTTCCGCCTGCGTTCTGGAGGTAGCGCGTGTCGGGAATCGTGAAGTAGTGGAAGGTGCGCATGCCATTCAGAAGCCCGCCCGCGCCGGTCGGCACGTCGTAGCCGCGCGGCATGTTGACGTGTCCGTCGACGTTCATCTCCTGGTACGGCTTCGCATGCGTCGAGGTGCGCAGATACACGTCGTCGGCCCGGTCGAGCCAACGGGCGATGTTGCCGTCCTTGTCCTCGACGCTGAACGAGCCGCGGTACATGTACTCGCCCTTCCGGAGGGCGGCGACGTGGAGCGCGTAGGTGAGCGCGACGATGTTTTCGCGCGTCGGTTCGAAGAGGCGCGTCTTGCCGCTCATGAGCGCGCCCAGGACCTCGTTGCCGCGCTTGATCTGGGACGCGAGCAGGTAGCGCAGCTCGCCGATGTTGCGCGGACGGTGGACGGACGAGCGCGTGGTGACGAGGTCGGCGAAGTGCGTCTTGGGGATTCTGACGTAGAAGGTCTTGCCGCCGTATTCGACCGGCACTTCGAGGATGCTTGGCAGCGTCGCCGGATCCATGAGCGGACGCGGGTCGGCCTTCGGCGCCACGTATGGGACGGGCCGGTAGATCTTCGCACCCTTGAGGCCGTCGCCACCCTCCTTACGCGCCACGTATTCCTCGGGGTGCGTAAGCTTCTGGACGTTTTCTTCCGAAAACGCCGCAAAGACGGCCTCCGCCCGGTCTTTCGGAACCACGAGGCGCGAGAGGCCGAGCGCGTCGGTCTCGAAGTGCGCGCCTGCGTTCTTGGCGATGCCTTCAAGGAGCTTCTGCGTCTCCCAGGACATTTTCGTCTCGCAGAAATAGACAATGTCGTCGCCCTTGAGGGCGGCCTTCCACGGAACGCGCGACTCGGGGACGACTTCGAGGTGTTTGAGCGCGACCTTGCCGTTCTTGCTCGTCCACGTGGTCGGCGAGGTGAGCTTCTCGAGGTTGGCGACGGTCTCGATGGCGCCGCGCTGGATATCGGCTCCTCTGTCGGCGAGGTCGTCGAACAGCTGAAGGTTGTTATCGGAGACGTCGAGGATCTTCTTCATCGACTCGTTGAACTCGGCCTCCTTCTTGTCGATCTCGGCGAGTATCTTGCCGCGCAGCGTCTTCTCGGCGTCAGAGAGGCCGGGGGCCTTGTCGTCGAACGTGGCGCGGTATTCGCTGAAGACCTTCTTGAATGCGCCGTGCTGCACGCTCTCGCGGAGTTCCGCGACGCCGGAGAACTTGGAGAAGAACGTGTCGTCGTCGAACACGCTGAAGTTCTCGAAGCGCGGCTTGGTGCTCTTGCCGTAGGTGTCCTTGAAGGAGAGGTCGTCGGAGACATTCAGGTACTTGCCGTTGCCCTCGAGGGAGTGGCCGGGGTCGATCGCGAAGAACTTGCCGTGGGCGAAGCCCTTGTTCTGTCCGCGGCGGCCGACGGCGTCGCGGTCGGCCGTGACGAGGAAGAAGGCCTTGTACTTGCCGAGGCTTTCGAGGGGCTGACCGTCCGGCGAGACGACGCGCCCGTCCTTGATGAAGCCGGCCTCCATGTCCTTGTAGCCGTCGGCGAACTTGGCCTGGAGCATGAGCTTGGGGTGTCCGTCGGAATACTCGCCGCGCACGATCTGGAGTTCCTGCGCGGGGACGCCCGCGACGCGCGTGAGGTCGTTCGCCAGCGCCTCGGTGACGGCGCCGGCGGAGATCGAGTCGGCGGAATGCGCGGTCTGGAGGCGGTAGATCTGCCCGAGGATCGGCTTGCGCGTGGTGAGGATGCGCTCGGGGCGCTGGAAGGATCCCGCATGCGCGGCGTCCTTGATGCGCACGCGGTCGCCCTCGTTGTAGTCGAGCTTCATGATGTGGCGGTCCTCGAAGTGATTGAAGATCGGCGAGAAGCCGTAGAAGTCGTCGTCCTTCTTAACGCCCATCACGGCGTCGCGGATCTGCGCGAACAACTCGCGCTTGACTTCGGTCAGCAGTCTCTTGTCGGCCTTGCCGGAGGCGAGGGCGTCGATGTCCTGCTGGAGCGTGAAGTAGTTCTTCAGCGCCTTCGCGAGCGGCGCGAAGGAATGGTCGATGTCGGTATGGCCGCTTTTCACGAACCCCGCCGCCTCCATGATGGCAAACTCAGCCACGGCGGCCATGCCTGCGGGGTGGGCGCGCCCGGCGAGCATGATCTGGTCGCGCAAGCTCTTGCCCTCGCACTTCGCGGCGAAGGCCGGATCGTTCTGCTTGAGCACGTCGAGCGCGTGGCGGCTCTCGTCGGAGTTGATGTCGGCCATCATGCCGCGCGTGTCGTCCGGCGACCAGTCGTTTCGGTAGAGGAAGCCCGGCTCCACGCCGTTCGTCTTGATCTTTTCGAGGAGGATGTTGTTCGCTTCGGACCGGTTGACGCTCATTCCGGCGCCAAGAAGGCCCTTCTTGATCTGGTCCTCGATGGAGGTATTCCCCGCGCCGAGGATCGTGGAGAGGTTCTTGAGGCCCGTCGCCTCGCGCGCGCCGACCTCCGTCTCCACGGACTTCCGCGCGTCGAGCGCCGTGGTTTCGAGACCGAAGTCCCTCTCCTTGCGGAGCGTGTTGATCGCCGCGTCGATGCGGCGCGCCGCCGCCGCCGAAAGATTCTCCGGCGTATGACAGGCGGAGAGATCGACCTTTTCGAACGGCGCGTCGTGCAGGATCTTTCGGACGGCCTTCTGGTCGTCGTCCGAGAGTTCCATCATCTTCGGGGAGATGTCGAGCTGGCGGTTCACCTCGCCCACGAAACGGTTCTGGCGGATGGGCACGAGGCTGGAGAGCGTCTTCTGCACGTCGCAGGCGCGGAGCGGCTTGTTCAGCTGGCTGCGCGCGCCGAGCACCGTGTCGAAGGCGTGGGTGCCGAGCGAGCCGTATTCATTCTCGAGGGCCTCTTTGAAGGCCGCCATCGTCGCGTTGTTCGCGGTCTTGCCCTGGGAGAAGATGAAGTTGCCGAGCTTGGCGGTGGCAGTCTTCCCCTCTTCCTGCACGACGATGTCGCGCGAGGAGAACACGGTCGAGTTGGCAACGGCCTTGAATGTATCGAGTGTGATCGGCATGGTTTTCAGTTCCTCACGAGTTGACTACACGGCCGGGCTACAAAGGTTACAGGCGTGGGACGAGAGACTTGAGACGCGTCTATCGTCTCGCGGCTCATGCCCTTATCATGTCGTGAATCGAGATCTCGGCAGTTGCCCTCCCGTCGGCGCCTTCAGGCTCGCCGGCGAGGACGCGGCGGATGCGCTCGGCCCAGATGTCGCAGAGCTGGAGGATCTTCTCGATGGTCGAGATGAACCCCTCCACGTCTTTCGCCGCCGTCTCGAGGTCGAAGAAATAGTTGTAGACCACGGCCTCCGATTCGGGTTCGACGGCAAAGAAACCGCCGGCCGTGTCCTTGCCGAAGAGGCCGCCCACGAGCAGGTCGCGGTAGACATCCTTCGGCGCGTCCTTGGGGAGCTCGGCCACCTCCACGAAACAAAGAATCTTCCCCGTCGCCTCCACGAACTGGAGGTTCACGTTGTAGGCGTCGTCCACCCGCACGCTGACGAGGCCCGATTCGTCCGCCGTGAAGGCCTCGATCCCCGTCTCATTGCGAAGCTCCGCCATAAAGGCATCGTATTCTTCTTTTACGCTCATGACAAAATTATATCATATTTTACGCATGTCTGAAGAGACGAAAACACCGCAGTTTCGAAGTTTCTGGAGACAGACCCTATGTTTATGAACGGAAGTTTCCGGGGACAGTCCCCTCCCACTGAGTTTCCGGGGACAGTCCCCCTGCTTCTGGGAGTACTAGGGGGGCACAGGACGCAACGGAGGACTGTCCCCGCGGGAAGTAAGAAGTAAAACGCGGCGGGGTCAACCGCCGCAGCATATGAAGAACAGATGCTGCGGCAGCCGAGAAACAGGTTCAGTCCTCATGTGAAAAGCGGTGCCGGCCTCACGCGAAAAGTTTGGCGAGCTTCTCAAGCTGGGCGATCTTCGCCACGAGCTCGGCGCGCTTCGTCTTCTGCCCCTCCACGATGGCCGCGGGGGCGTGGGCCATGAAGTTCTCGTTGCCGAGCTTGGCGTCGATCGACTTGATGAAGCCCTGCGTCTTGGCGAGCTCGGCCGCCACGCGCTTCGCCTCGGCCGCCTTGTCCACAAGGCCCTCGAGCGAGAGGTAGACGGTGCCGATGCGCCCGAGGGAGCCAGGCATCGCAAGTTCGCTTGCGCCAGGCAGAACCTCCACGCTCTCGGCGCGGAACGCGGCCTTGAGGCTCGCGACCTCGGATGAGAGGCGCTCGGCCGTGGCTGCGTCCTTTGCCGCGATAGTCACCTTCACCCACGCTGCGGGGTTCACCTTGTACTCGGCGCGGAGGGCGCGCAGCGCAGTGATCATCTCGCGCTTCGCCTCCACGTACTCGTACACCTCCTCGTCGAGGCCCCACGCCGCCTTCTCCTCTGCGGTGTAGCCCTTCGGGAACTCGGCGCGGAGAATCGTCTCGCCGTCCTTGAGGAATCCCAGCTGGTGCGCCACCTCCTCGGTGACGAACGGCATATAGGGATGGAGCAGTCTTAACGCCTTCCAGAAGACGTCGCGCAGTATGGCGAAGGCGGTGGGCTTGTCGGGGGCGTCCTTGGCGTACTCCACGTACCAGTCGCAGATCTGAGTCCAGAAGAAGTCGTACACCGCAAGCGCGCCGTCTTGGATGCGGTACTTCGCGAGCAGGTCGTTAACCTTCTCGCACGCCTTCTCGCACGCCATGAGCATATGGCGCTCGTCGCTGGACAACTGGACTGGACCGCTGGCGGCCCCGAACTCCGCCTGCGGCGTCGCTTCGCGATTCATCTCGAGGAAGCGGGCGGCGTTCCAGATCTTCGTGCAGAAGTTGCGTCCGATCTCGAACTTGGACTTGTCGACCTTCGTGTCGCAGTCAAGCGAGGTGATGAGCGCAAGCGAGAATCGCAGGGCGTCGGCCGAATACGCGTCAATGAGCTCGAGCGGGTCGAGCGAGTTGCCGAGGCTCTTCGACATCTTGCGGCCCTGCGCATCGCGCACGATTCCGTGGATGACGATGTTCTTGAAGGGCGGCTTCCCCATGAAGTGGATTCCCGCCATCATCATGCGCGCCACCCAGAAGAAGATGATGTCCTGCGCCGTCACAAGGTCGGTGGTGGGATAGTAGTAGTCGAGGTCGGCCGTCTTCTCGGGCCAGCCGAGCGTGGAGAACGGCCACAGCCACGACGAGAACCAGGTGTCGAGCACGTCCGGATCCTGCTCGAGGTCCGCAAGCGTCAGGTTCACATTGCCGGTCTTGGCCTTCGCCATCTCCAGCGCGGCCTCGGCAGTCTCGGCAACAAACACCTGTTCACTATTCCCTGCTCCCTCTTCACTCGAATTCCCGCGGACGTAGTACGCGGGAATTCGGTGTCCCCACCAGAGCTGACGCGAGATGCACCAATCCTGGATGTTCTCCATCCAGTTGAAGTAGATCTTGCTCCAGCGCTCCGGCACGAAGCGCACCTCGCCGCTCTTAACCGCGGCGATGGCGGGCTCGGCGAGCGGCTTCATCTTTACGAACCACTGCTTGGAAAGGCGGCTCTCCACCACCTCGTGGCAGCGGTAGCAGTGGCCCACCTGGTTGTCGTAGTCTTCAACGTGGTCGAGGAATCCGCCTGCCTCGAGATCATCCACGAGCGCCTTGCGGCATTCGAAGCGGTCCATGCCGCAGTACTTCTCGCCGGCGAGCTCGTTCATGTGGGCGTCGTCGGTCATGATGTTGATCTCCTCGAGGCCGTGGCGCTTGCCCACGAGGAAGTCGTTGGGGTCGTGCGCGGGCGTGATCTTCACGATGCCCGTGCCGAACGCCTTCTCCACGTACACGTCGGAAATCACGGGAATCTCGCGGCCCGTGAGAGGCAGGATAACCGTCTTGCCCACCAGGTGGGCATAGCGCTCGTCGGACGGATTCACCGCCACGGCGGTATCGCCCGGCAACGTCTCGGGGCGCGTTGTCGCCACCATCACATAGTCCTTGTACGGCTCGCCCCTCACGCCCTTCTCGCTGCCCACCACCGGGTAGCGCACGTACCACAGATGGCCGTGGTTCGCCTCATGCTCCACCTCGTCGTTCGCAAGCGCCGTGCCGCAGCGCGGACACCAGTTCACGATGTAGTTGCCCTTGTAGATCAGTCCCTCGTTGTACAACTGGCAGAAGACCTTCGCCACCGCCTTCGAGCATCCCTCGTCTAACGTGAAGCGCTCGCGCTGCCAGTCTGTGGTATTGCCCAGCATGCGCTGCTGGTGCACGATCGTGCCGCCGTACTGCTTCTTCCACTCCCACACGCGCGCAACGAACGCCTCGCGCCCGAGATCCTGACGGCGCTTTCCCTCCTTCTTGAGGGCCTTCTCGACGACGTTCTGCGTGGCGATGCCCGCATGGTCGGTGCCAGGCAGCCACAGCGTGTTGAAGCCGCACATTCTGCGCCACCTTACAAGAACGTCCTGAATCGTCTGGTTCAGCGCGTGGCCCATGTGCAGAATGCCGGTCACGTTGGGGGGCGGGATGACAACGGAGTACGGCGAACCGTGCCCCGGCTCGTCGTGGAAATAGCCGTTCTTCTCCCAGATAGGGTACCATTTGGCCTCTGCGGCCTTGGCGTCGTAACGTTTGTCCATCATATTCTCTTTTTCTTGCCTTCTTTGGGAAGGCATAGATTATACCACAAATTGCCCTGCACTTCCATAGCAGTGTTTCAACAGCAACAGCCAGCAACCAATACCGTTACGCCAAAGATGGGAAAATAAATACCGCTTCAGGGTATGGGGAGGTCCTGAAGCGGCAACGGACGGTTGGTTGGCTTTGTCCACTTATGAGTAGGTGGCCGACCTCTGAAATCTACACAATCTCAAGATTTTTTTGCACTCTTTTTGCAATGCCATCTAAAATAGACAAATGTGCAAACACATGACCGAAAACAACAAAAAAAATAGAATTTCCTGCGCGCGCAAAGCACACAGGAAATTCTCCTATTTCGTATCAGCGCTAGGCACTAAGCACTAGGCACTACTCTCACTTGGCCGGGCCAATCTTCACGTTGCGGAAGTACGGCTTGGCGCCGCCGTGCATACCCTGGAATCCGATGCGGCCCTTGGTGGTGAGTTCGGCCCACGGACGGCTCAGCCACGGCGGGATCTTCGTGCCGTCGGGGTTCTTCTTCGCGTCAGTCCACTTGGAGAGGTCCGCGTCGATCGTCTTCACGCCGTTGACAGTGACAACGATCTTCTTGCCCTTCGCCGTAACGGTCATCGTGTTCCACTCGCCTGCGGGCTTGGCCGGCGTGGCGAGAGGCGCGAGATGGCCGTAGAGGCTCGAGTTCTTGAGATAGCCCGGATCCTTCTTCCACTTCTCGTGGTTGTCGTCCAGCAGCTGGATCTCAACGGAGTTCGGAATCCACTTCGCTCCGGCGCACTTGTCGCTTGGGCAGTAGATGATCACGCCGGAGTTGGCGGCGGGATCAAGCTTGTACTCGAACGAGAGCGTGAAGTTCTCGTACTCGTTGGCGCTCCAAATGGCGGCGTCCTTGCTGGCCGTGAGCACGCCCTGGGCGTCCTTTGTCCACACGCCGGACGCAAATGCGTCGTCGGCCCACTTCATCGGCTGGAGCTGCGAATCGCAGCATTCGGCCGCATAACACGCGGCGCAGAGCGCCAGCGCGGAGAATCCAATGATTTTCTTCATCTTCTTTTTCCTTTCTTTTTTCTCCCCAAACTCTCTAGCGTATCTCGAGGCGCACCATCACCGCGTCATGGTCGCTCGGGAACTTGCCTTCTGGCCTGTCGGCGCACGTCACATGACGCAGCACGCGCACGTTGCCGCTGGCAAAAACGTAGTCAATTCTCACCTTGTTCTCGGGCTGATAGCCGTGGAACGTGCGCAGAGGCCCCTCGTGCGGCTTCTCCGTACGGAAGAGCGTGTCGTACAGCGTCTGCGACGCCGCGAATATCGGATGCTCGAAAGTGACCTCGCTTGAAATCTGCGGACCGCATCCCTTCAGCAGCTTCTTCTGCTCCTCGGCCGGAATCCTCTCGAAGCTGTCGTTGAGGTCGCCCGTCAGGAACACCGTCTCTCCCTGCGCGATGCGCTCCATCTCGGCGAGCAGCGCCTTCATGCCCATCACGCGAGCATGAGGGCTGATATGGTCGAGATGAGTGTTGAAGTAGCGGAAGCGGCGCCCGGTCTTGACGTCGCGGAAAAGCCCCCATGTGCAGGTGCGGGTGCAGGCGGTATCCCACGACTTGGATCCGGGCTCGCGCGGCGTCTCGGAGAGCCAGAACGTGTCGGTGCCAAGGCACTCGAAGCGGTCCTTCCTGTAGTAGATGCACATCGCCTCGCCCTTGTCGTCCGGCTCGCGGCCAAGACCCACGCGCGCCCAACCGCTGAGCGCCGCGTCGAGATCGTTGCGCTGGCCGGGCGTTGCCTCCTGCACGCCCATGATGTCGAAGGCGTGGTCTTTGATCACCTTCACCACGCGGGGCAGGCGGTTTGACCATGCGTTGTCGCCACTGTCCGCCGGGCAGCGGATGTTGAACGATGCGAGATTGAACGGCTCGCTTTCGCCGGATGCAAACGGCGCGTAGAGACGAGTCTTCGCGGGATCGCGCGCGGCGTACTTGCGCCACAGCTCCGCATCGCAGAGCATTGGCATGAACACGCCGCCGATCACGCTGCGGCCGATGAAGTGCTGGAACTTGCCGCTGTCGGTCCAATACCAGTCGGAGAAGGCGACGCGGCTGGGCGACTCGTCCACGAAGCGGTATAGGCCACCGATGAGCGCGTCGAAGTCGGCACGGCGGCCGGTGAGTGTGGCGCACCACACAAGCCAGTCGGCCTTAGTCCAGAGCTTGCGGCTGTCGAGCGGCAGGCCGAACGGCTGGAGGAGCGCGCGATACGCCTTCATCTCGGCCTCCGCCACATCAGGCGGGAAGAGCCCAAGGCCCAGCACGCGGTCCCACGCGAGGTTGTACTTCATGGACCACGAATCCGCCACGTCGTATGCAAGGCGGTATCCGCCCGCACGCCCGCCCTTCGCTGCCTCCATCCACTTCGGCACCATGCCGCGCGCGAGACGCGCGTATTTCTGCGCGGCCGCCGCATCGCCCACGCCCTCCGCGAGACGCGCGTAGCACGCAAGGGCCACTATCGACTTCACGGCGAGGTTCGCGTTGTGCGCAAGATGCCCCGCGAAGTCGTCCGTGCAGAGCTGGCTGCCGGGATCGAAGCCGAACTTCTCGAGATACTCGGCCCATTTCGTGACGAGCGGCCACCATCCGGCGGCGAAGCTAACATTGCCCTCCACGTGCGCGAGCGCGGCAAGCGAGATTATCATGTTGCCGCACTCCTCCACGGGCATCAGCACGCTCTCCTTCTTACCCTTCTCACCGCCGCCGTAGATCTGCCCTTCAGCGAGCGGATAGAGGCCAAGATCATGAGGCGCGAAGGACCACGGCCAGCGGGAATGGCTTGCGTACACCATGACTGGCGCAAGCGTGGCGCGGAAGAGAGTGGGGCTCATGAGAAGAAGATGCGGCGCCTGGGGATAGAGAACGTCAACCGTGCCGACGAGTCCGCCCGACCCCTGCTCCTTCGAAAGATAGATGGGCTGGTTGTTCTTGTCCGCCACAAGCTTGCACGCGGCGAATGACTGGCGGTAGGCAAGGCTCGCGATCTTCGCGTACTTCTCGCCGCCAGCGCGCTCCAGATCCTGCATGAACTCAACATCGAAAGCGTCGAGACGCGACAGCACGTCCTTGCGCTCCACCACGGCTTTCGCGAGCATCGAAGTGAAAGCAAGCCCGTTGCGGCGCCACCACGCGGGGAGGTCCTCGCCGAAGAACCGCATCGACTTCACGTCGTCGTACGCGAGAAGGAAGTGCGCCTCGCCGTCCTTCGGCGCGCTCGGGCCCACCAGCCACGCCCAGCCCCAGTCGCAGCGCACGCGGTCGCCGCCTTTGGCGAGCGGCTTCTGCTCGGCGCGTCCGATCGACATCGCCGGCAGCTTCACCACCATGCAGCGGTTTGTGACCATTGGCGCCTTGTCGTCGTTCGTCGCGAGCGCAGGCGAGATGGAAGCGTTGAGCCGCCATTCCTTCGCGCCCTCCACGCGGGCCGTCACGTATGCGACTGGACGCGAGAAGACGTCGAGATCCTCGACGAGCTTCGCGGTTGAGAACACGAGCGTCGCCTTGAGCGCGCCTGAGGCGAAGGTGTACACCGTCTGAAGGGGACGCACCTCCACGCCCGTCTGCGGAAGCGCGGGCACGCTCTTCGGCTCGAGTCCGCACAGCCTCCACGTCTTTCCGTCGGCGGTCAGCGTGATCGAGATCGGCTGCTTCGCCCCCGTCCAGTGCGCGGTCTCCGCGTCCGTGAGTCTATCTGCCGGACTCCATACGCTGAAGAAAGGATCAACCGACACGAGCGGCACGGCCGGCGGACGAAACGCCATTGCAGCAATCGGCAGAACAACGACCATCGCCAACCATGTCTTGCTTCCTGATTTCATCCTCGTCGATCCTTTCGTTACGCTCATCACAGCTACAGCGCGCCGCCGTTCTTCTTCGCAAGCTTCTGAAGCTTGTCGGAGAGCTTTAGCTTCTCCACCGCGCTTACGAGGTCAACATAGAGCACACCTGCCAGATGATCCGTCTCGTGCTGGATGGCGCGCGCGAGGAATCCGCGCGCCGTCACCATCTGCGGCATGCCCTTGATGTCCGTGTACTGGCACGTCACCTGCGCCGCGCGCACAACATTCGCGCCCATGTTGGGGAAGCTCAGGCAGCCC
Source organism: Kiritimatiellia bacterium (assembly GCA_017459225.1). Classification (GTDB taxonomy): domain Bacteria; phylum Verrucomicrobiota; class Kiritimatiellia; order RFP12; family UBA1067; genus RUG572. The sequence goes on along the minus strand of JAFUDL010000518.1, from coordinate 520 downwards.
TCCTTGCCGTCCTGCGAGCCCTCCTTCGCCACGATCACAGGGTTGAACATCACAAGCGGCATGGCGACCGAGGCGTTGAACGCCTTCGTCTCTTCGTCCTCCTCGCAGCTGGCGGGCACGTCAATCACGCACATCGACTCCGTGCGGCCCACCTGCTGTGCGGCAAGGCCCACGCCCTTCGCCTTGTACATCGTCTCAAGCATGTCAGCCGCAAGATTCCGCAGCGCCGGGGTGACCGATGGCACAGGAACCGACGCCTCGCGCAGCACCTTCGATCCATACTTCACAACATCAAGAATCATCTCGCCCTGGCCTTTCCTTGCAAATCTCCATTCCCTTCACGACAGCCCGGTGGAACCGAACCCGCCCGCGCCCCTTTCGGTGGCGTCAAGCGCCTCCACCTCCACAACTTCGGCGCGCGCAACCGGCGCCACGACAATCTGCGCGATCCTCATGCCCTTCTCAACGGTGAACGGTTCCTGGCCGAAGTTGGCGAGTATCACGCACACCTCGCCCCTGT